>CAZHJH010000035.1:6169-6960 GCA_964533475.1 uncultured Methanosarcinales archaeon | reverse complement strand
TGCAGTGCAGATGAGCCGTTCAAGCCATGCACGGAGTACAGGTGCAGAAGTCTTGGAGAGAGTTGCATATATGAAGAAGGCACGGATGGCATTGGCAGATGCAATATCGCGGATCCGAATGATGACATTCCTCCAGAGATAGAATTCGTTGAAACAACAGAGCCAGAACTCACGCACAGCGATGCTCCTCCATTACCTGTGGGGACAGGGCCTGATGCGCAGCGTTATGATGGAGTGTTTATATGCAATGGGCAGCGCGGGGAGGATTGCAATGACCGCAATAAGGGCATCGAGCCGTATCAACGCATGGGATTCACGGTTCACGCGAATGAGCCTGTGCAGTGCAAAGTCAATTCATTCCCGATCCTGAACTATCGCGATGTCTCACCCATATTTGTATCCATGTTCCTCATGGGCGTTCCACAAATTGAGAACGCGGACTTCGGCCTCAACCTCGGAGGAGAGTACAAGCAGGACTTCACGCTTGAGTTTGACAATATTCCAAGAGATGAAATCCGTGATGTGTTCAGAATGAATCCCTCATTCCAAAACTTCATCCAGCTCGCGTTCCCAAGCTATCTCGAGGATCAGATGCTCCGGATTTTGAACGCGATCCGTGAGCTTACTGGAAATCTTGGAGGAGGGGATGCGTTTGGATGGTTTGAAGACCTCTATAGAGACTATCAACAAAACAGGCAGTCAATCTTAAGGGTATTCCAGACAGCGCAGCATAGCATCCAGACTGTGTCAATGCTTGAAGCGACGAACCAGAGTGCGATATTCTTCAACTG
>CAZHJH010000035.1:0-6152 GCA_964533475.1 uncultured Methanosarcinales archaeon | reverse complement strand
TTTATCATGAACCTGAACGAGCCTGCGGAGTGCAGGTATGGATTTACAGCAGGCAGTCCATTCGCGGCGATGACGGAGCGCATGCAATGTGCAACATCTCCGTTCGAGGTAACGGAAGGGAACTATCGCTGCGAGGCAAGCGTGCAAAGGCCCGGCGTTACTGGAGCATTCGACCTTTTTGTAAAATGCCTTGACCAGCCGATAAAAGAGCGTGTGCACAGGATAATTTTGGAGAAGGGCACCGTGTTTAATGACACGGATGATGAATATAACTTTGTTGATCTCACGCCTTTAAATCGGATCACATTTAGAGAATCGTTTGAGGCAGATGTTCCTCTGATCCACGTAAACACCACAAATGTCTTTATGAACCTGACTGTGAGCACGCGCGAGCAATGCAGATACACAGAGGATCCTCATGCCACGTTTTCAGAGATTCCCGCTGCGCAATCGCTCACATGTGATGAGACATGCACGGGGCTTCTGCAGTCTCCGGATACTATCGGTTCACGGAAGGAATATCGGTTAGTCTGTGTCAATCTCAACCTTCCGCAGAGAAACCTCCTTGAAACGCAATTCCCGTTCTTCGCGAGCTAAAGTTTTTAAACTCTGAGAAAAACATACGCGCATGAAGAAACAATACACATTTGGCCTTGGGAGCATATTCTCTCTTATCGTCGTTTTTTTCATCTACCTCTACGCGCGTGATCAGACAGGGGCAGGGTGGGGAATTCTCGCGTTCATAGCGAAGTGGTACGTGATCATATTTGGAGGACTGCTCGCGCTGGCTGTGCTTCTCGTTATCCTCGTAACGCTTGTTCTTCTAGGATTCTTTATTTATGCGAGACTTCGAATGCGCAAGCCGCGAAAAAACGTTGTGGACGCGGAATACCGTGTGAATGAGGAATGAAAAAGAAGCATATAAACCGGGTGAATAGAAGCGCGGAGATCGCATGGCTCATCCTCTTCATCGTCTGCATCATCTTCCTCCTCATGCTCACCGCGCGCCAAGGCAATGTTGGCATGGTTATTCAAGACATCAAGTGGTGGTTTGGACAATGAAGCGCGCAGGAGCGAAAACATTCGCGGCAATTATGCTGATCATATTCGTGGCGCTGTTTTTAATCTTTATCTACTTCGTTGTAAGGGGGCAAGGAACGTTAGACCTCATTGGCGACGGCTTTAAGATGTTCGCGACGGGGAATACGAGTATTAATCCATAAGGGTTCACTCGGTTTCCCACATCTCAACAATATTGTTCACGAGAGTGTCAACAAAGCTTTCTTTGTATGTGATAAGGAGGTTCATGATGTCCTCTTTCTTCACGCTCAGCGTGCACATTGTTTTTCGTCCTTCCTTCCGTTCCCTGATAATTCTATGCTCGCTCATCTTTTTAACGTGCCAGGACACTGTGGAGGGGGCAAGGCTCACGGCACGGGCAATCTGCTCATGACTGCAGGGATCATGCATGAGAATGAACAAAAGGATATCCCTCATGCTTTTTTGGCGAAGTATGCTCAAAAGCTTCGTATGCTCGGATACAAAGCTTCGCGGAAAATACCGGATATTCCCCTGCTGTTTTTCCTCTTTGAGCAGGCCGTGCTTTGATAAGTAGCCGAGGTGATACCTTACAGATCCTGCGGAGAGTCCAGACCTGCGCTCAATCTCCCGGAAATGGCATCCCGCGGATTTCTGCACGGTCTCGTATATCTTCCTCCTCGCATGAAGTTCAAGCATCTTTCGTTCGCTCGAATCCAGATAGTCTGAGGACATAGTACCTCACTTTTTGAGCATACCCATGAAGAATATGACTAAAATCGCGATGTTCAGAACGCTTGCTACGGGATCAACCCATGGCCAGTCACCAAAAAATAATTCCTCAGCCGTGAGGTAACCCTTTATAGCGAAGAGCGCAAAAGCTATACTAACATACAAAAGGCGCTCACGGTGTGTCCTTTGATACGCCGAAAGCGTAAGCACGAATAAAATTGTTGCAAGTACACCACTTCCCAGATTGAGCAGCTTTTCAAGCTCGAAATTAAATACGGTTATATCGTCCGTGTCTTCCGCTAACGCAACTCCAGAGAACAAAGCCATACCTAATGCTAGCAATAAAACTCCACCTATCATCTTCATACATATCCCTCCACGGAGTTTCTCATACATCCGCTGTATATAAAGAAAGTGGTTCGAACATTACATAAATAAAAAAAAGAATCAGTCGTCATCTTCCTCCCATTCAATATCCAACACTGCTCCGGTTTCCATGTCGACGAGCACGTCAGCCTGCCTTGAGCCCTTCGTGATCTCGACTTCCCAGGCATCTCTGCCTCTAATCCGGTCCGTGTCCATATCAGAGACTCTTCCGCCAATCTCACGGAGAGCGATAGCCTGCGCTTCCTCCTCAGAGACCTGAGCTCCCGCGCTGCTAATTTTCTCCTCCGTTTCATCATCCCCGGTTTCTTCATCGCCGTCACTGTCATCATCGAGGACAACAGAACTCGCCGCAACGGGTTGTTGAACGCTTCTTTCAATAATCGCTGGCTTAACAGCCGTATCATCCTGTAGAATAGCCATTACAACTAAGCTACTGACTCCGAGGATGAGCACGACAAGCACTCCTGCGAAAACCTTTGTTAACATTTTTTCAGTCGTTTTATCCATGGTGTGCACCTCCTTCGCATAAAAGCCCCTTATTCTTTATATACCCTGTAGATCAATCGTAGAAGAGTAGTACAAGCATCGAAGAATCATATATTATAATAAGCATCCTAGCTGGCAACACCTCCGGGCTCGGACGGCCTGCGGCCTCCACGGCACAGCTGAAAACTCAGTTGGCACGTTGAGGGTTTCGCTTCGCTCAAGCCCTCGGAACACAGAAGGGTTAAGCCCCGGTTAATCACAGCAATCTTTATATACTTCCATGCCTATGGTATGGATGGGGGTAGAGAATATGGCGTACGATCCGTATAAGTTATTGAGGCTGATAGATACGCTTGCGGACCGATTCCTTGAGCACGGGGTTACGCAAGAGCGAGACGTTGCAGAGGGTATCGCCCGCAGATGGGTTACGAAGTAATTTTGATTATTTAAAAATTAAACGCAAGGATTTAAACTTGCGCAGTTGTTATTATTTTGTTGTAGTTCTGAACGAGATAGAGTTTAATCCATGCGAAAAAAACGAAGAGAACCGCTATATTGATGATGAATCCTACTGTGGGAATTCTCGCGAGTTGCACGAAGAGCAAATCTAGCGGGGCGTAGACAATGAACACAATACCGTAGGCGAATGACAGCTTTGGCAGCTTTATAATGCCCTGAATGACAGTTTCTTTGATAGTTTTTCCAATGGCTCCGCAGTGCATGTAGACATAATAACTCAGGAATATGAAGTAGCTGCTTACAGCAATGAGCGCGATGATGAAGAGCGCGAGCACCGCGGGCTGCTCAATGAGGAATGCCGACAGCAAGAGCAGAAAGAGCAGAAGCACGGCAATCATGAGGTTGAGGACATAGAATTTACCAAGACCTGGGGATTTTCCTGTCATTTGTTCCCAGATCCAACGTTTGCCCACACTCCAAAAGAATGTGAGGAGGGCTAATGCGATAAGCGCTATGATTATGACCTGAGCGGCAAATGCTATGACTAAGTCTACGTTTTGTTTTAAGAGGTTTTCCAACGCTGGATTCTCAAGATCCTCGGCCAGCATGCTTTTGATTTCTGAAAATCCGGACTGCGCCTCAAACGTGGCCTGAATGAAAATGAGTATTGAAAGGAAGAGCGCGATGCCTAGGCCCACAAACACGGCAACGAGGAAATCACCTAAAAGCACTTTTCCAAAGCGGTTAAATGACTTGCTTAACGCTTCCTTCTGGACTCTCCACTCTAATGGCGTCTGTTTTTTCCTGCTTGTGAGATCCTTAAGATAAAGGATGATCCAGGGCATTAATCCCAGAACAATAAGCAGTATTGTAACCCACACAGTGCACCTCTTTTTTACGGAGTTCTGCTCATGTCCTTAAAAACATTTTGGTTTTGTTTTCTGTTTTTTGGAGCAGTCCGTGGATCGTCCCGAGTGGCGAGTTTATGTTATTTACCTTTCCAGTTCTGGCAATCGTTTTCTTTTTTCCTTTTCAGGCTCGTCAAGGTAGTTTTCTTTGCTCATGACTGGCCTTTTTGTTCTCTTTTCCAGGTCACGTCTTGCTTTTTTCGCTACGCTTCCACCCTCTCTAGATGCTTTTTTGTGCTCCTTAACTCTGTGCGGATCTTTTACTCTTTCAAGCTCTGCTGTTGACGCTTCTCCAAGCATCGTGAATATGAGCTCTAAATCTCTCATGTGGTCCCTAAGGTTTTCCTTTGTGAGCCCTTTGAACTTTTTATACTCGGCAGGCGTCATGCCAAAAGTAGCCTTTGAAATCTCTGAGGTAAGTATCGCAAAGTCTTCATGGCTGTGGATTCCTCTTTTTTTCCACTCGTCTGTTAAGTCTTGTCTTACAGCAATGCCTCTTAAGCGTTTATCTATCCATGATTTTGAATATCCTTTCAGCTCATACATCTCTTTCATACGTTCCTGAGCTAGCTCTGGATTCCGGATCTCTTCTACCCGTTCGTATCCCACCTGGGCAAGCCACAGTTTGAAGGGCTCAGCCTTAGGACTCGGTATCGATTGAATTATTCTGAACATATTTTTTGTGTTGGCACAATCTGTCTCTCTTAATTTGCCGTCCTCAGATGGCAATTTCAAGTGTACGATTTTATCGTACGGTTCATAACCCTCCGCCGAAAGCTTGCCTTTCAGATCAGACCAGTATCGTTTGGGCATAGTGCTTGCATCCAGAGCCTGAACTACATCAATAACAGAGAAAAACCACTGATTATCATGCCAGATTCTGCGAATCTTCTTGTCCTGAAACACTACGAGCGCTTTGTCTTTGTCCATCTTTCAGGATGAGAATCCTCTAAGCTTATAAATCTCACGGGCGCATGTCCAGTGAGTGTTGAAAAAATTCCGGATATTGGTATTAGATCTGATTAAACTCGCAAGACGACCGTCTCTTGATCGGGTATCTTGGCTATTGTAACGGGGCTTCTGCTTGATTTTATCTTATCATGGATTCTCGCTAATACCTTGTCATGGGCGATTATTTTACTCTTCGATACTACTATCCATTCTCCCAAATATTTTGAGTAATCCAGTTTAGGCAGTATCTCCTGAGGCATGAAATACAAAAGGTTTTCGAAGTATATAAACGTTGCTAAATCTGATTAAACTCTCCTTGGCTTTCCCCATCGCCCTCTTCATCAACGTCCGTTGGGCCATTAGAGTACTCAAAGAATCATGGACTTTATTGCTATTCTTGCGCGCGTGTAGCGTAAGATTTATATATCACTGACCTAATATTAAATCATATGAACCAATTTAAAGTCAATTATGATTATGAGATCATACTGACCCTTCTGAAAAAGCAGAGTCACGGGAGAGAGCTGGCCAACACGCTGCGCACTTCCTTAACGAGAGTGCAAACCGCTCTTTCTGATCTGAGGAAGACAAGTATAGTGGATTATGAAACACGAGGGAGAAATCACATGTACTTTATTAAGAAAAACCTCATATCCAAAGCACACGTTCTGAATGCTGAACAGTACAAATTGACGAAGCTATTAAGCAAGTACTCATTTTTGGAGCCATTATGCAGAGAGATCACTATCCTGTATCCCCGCCTCATGATTCTGCTCTTTGGAAGCTACGCAAAGTTCATCCCAAAGGAAAACAGCGATATTGATCTGTATGTCTACACTTCCAGCAGAAAGATAAAAGAAGGCATTCAGCGATTGCATCATCGTTTGAGCGTTCACATCGGAGATTTTAATAAGGATGACCTGCTCATGCAGGAGATCATGAACGATCATGTGATCATCCAAGGAGGAGAGCAGTATTATGAAAAGCTTCGACTTTTTACATAAATTACAAGCGGAGGGAAAGCTTGAGCTCATTGAATCCTCCAAGCCGGTTTCACTCTCCTATGAAAAGAAGAGCAGAGATTGCCTCTTGGCAGCAAGGTTATTGTTTAACGGATCACTGTACGAAAATTCCATTGGAGAAGCCTACTATTCCATGTATAACATTCTCCAGTCCTTGTTCTTCCAATGC
>CAZHJH010000034.1:4977-13157 GCA_964533475.1 uncultured Methanosarcinales archaeon | reverse complement strand
GAGATACATGCACGAGGGGATGTAAGTTCTGCGCGGTGAAGACAGCAAGAAAGGGTATTCCTCTTGATCCGCATGAACCTGAGAAGCTTGCTGACGCCATCGCGATCATGCGCCTCGATTATATCGTCATCACCTCTGTGGATAGGGATGATCTTCCTGATCAGGGCGCTGGGCATTTCGCGCAGTGCATCGCGAGGATTAGAAAAGACCATCCCTCTTGCTACATCGAAGTGCTCATTCCTGACTTCCGGGGAGAGCTTGACTGCATTAAAACGATTGTGGACGCGCGTCCGGACGTGATTGCTCATAATCTTGAGACCGTACGCTCCCTTCAAACGAACGTCAGGGATCCCCGGGCAAATTATGAACAAAGCCTTCGCGTTTTGCGCGTCGTAAAGCAGCTCGATCCACTCATCTTCACAAAATCATCGCTCATGCTTGGCCTTGGAGAAACAGATGCTGAGGTTGAGCAGGCGATGCTCGATCTGCGTGCTGCTGGATGTGACATGCTTACGCTCGGACAGTATCTTAAGCCGAGGGAAAAACCGCTTGCGGTTGTCGAGTATGTGAGCCAGCGAAAGTTTGACGCGCATAAAATCGCTGGTGAGAAAAAAGGATTCGCGTATGTGGCCTCAGGCCCATTTGTGAGGAGTTCATACAGAGCCGGAGAGTTCTTTGTCAAATCAGTAAAAACGAGGTGTCATGATGCCCAGAAAAGTCATCCATCAGTTTCCTGTTGAGTACATGCAAATTCTTGACGAGGATGGAAACCTCGACAAAAATCTCGCGCCGGATATCACGGAAGATACGCTCAAAGTCATGTATCATATGATGACCTTAGTGAGAACATTTGACCGCAAACTTTTCAATCTTCAGAGATCTGGCAGGATAGGCACATACGCGGAAGTCCGTGGAGAGGAGGGCTCTGAAGTCGGTTCTGGGCTCGCCATGGAAAAGACTGATTGGATGGTTCCAAGTTTTAGGGAGACGGGAGTTTCCTTAACACGGGGGGCAGACCGTGTCAAGGTTGTGCTCGCGTGGAACGGCGACTGCCGCGGCTATCTCGGTGAGCATGGCAAAGCGAGGGATCTCCCTGTGAACATTCCCATAGGCACGCAACTCTTGCACGCCGCAGGAATCGCGTGGGCATGCAAGCTCAAGGGAGAAAAAAATGCAGTCGTCACATATTGCGGAGATGGAGGGACGTCAGAAGGCGATTTTCATGAAGCGTTGAATTTCGCGGGAGTGTACAAGCTTCCCGTCATATTTATGGTGCAGAACAACCAATGGGCAATCTCGACTCCGAGAAAAGTGCAGACGGCCGCTGAGACGATCGCGCAGAAAGCCATTGGATATGGCATTAAGGGCATCCAGATTGATGGCAATGACGTCGTGGGAGTGTATTACGCAGTCAAAGAGGCATTAGCCCGGGCAAAAAATGGCGAGGGCGCAACACTAATAGAATCCGTAACATATAGAATGGGTGACCACACAACGTCTGATGACGCATCCAGATACCGCACGGATGAAGACGTGAAACCCTGGGAAAAAAAAGATCCTATTTTGCGCTTAAAGCTTTACCTCCAAAAAAATGGGATGTGGACGGACGAGTATGGCAAATGGGTGCAGGATGAGTGCGACAAGGAAGTGAACGAGGCCGTGGATAAGGCACTGAACACTCCACTTCCCCCACCGGAAGACTTGTTCAGATATATTTACGAAAAACCGACGCAGGATCTTGAGGAGCAGGAAAAAGACCTCCTCGACGCGCTGAAGGAGGATGTCAAATGACGAAAATGCATATGGTTGCGGCATTAAACCAGGCGCTTGATCAGGAATTAGCACGAGATCCTCATGTGATAATCTTAGGAGAAGATGTTGGAGTTGACGGCGGCGTGTTTCGAGTCACAGATGGCCTGTTTAAAAAATACGGCAAGGACCGTGTTATGGACACGCCCATTGCGGAGGCTGGAATTATTGGAGCAAGCACGGGGCTCGCGATCGCGGGCATGAAGCCTGTGTGTGAAATCCAGTTCTCAGGATTCATGTATCAGGGCTTTCATCATATCAAGCAGCATCTGGGAATGATGCGCATGCGCACATATGGTACATTCACGTGTCCTATTGTCATTCGGTCTCCTGCGACAGGAGGCATTCGGGCGTTGGAGCTCCACTCTGAAAGCCCTGAAGCGTTTTACGTGCACTGCCAAGGCATTAAGGTCGTTATGCCCTCTGGCCCGTATGACGCAAAGGGACTGCTCATCAGCGCGATCCGGGATCCTGATCCCGTGATTTTCCTTGAACCTGAAAAACTCTACCGATCGTTCAAGGAAGAGGTTCCTGATGAGCCGTATACGATTCCGATCGGCACTGCGAAAGTCATTAAAGAGGGAAAAGATGTTACTGTGCTCTCCTGGGGTTCTATGCTGCGCTTATGTATGGATGCCGTGCAGCAGTATCAGGCAGCGGATATTGAGCTGATTGACGTGCGCACGCTCTGGCCTCTGGATATGGACACTATTTTGAAATCAGTCAGGAAAACAGGAAGGGTTGTGATTGTGCATGAGGCTCCTAAAGCAGCGGGTATGGGCGCGGAGCTTGCTGCGAGAATTCAGGAGAACGTTATGTTATCACTTCAAGCACCGATTATAAGAGTTGCTGGTCTTGATATGCCATTTCCTCAATTCGCGCTCGAGAAGTATTATCTTCCTGACGCAAACAGGATTATTCGGGGGATTCGCAAGGCAGTGGAGTTTTAACAATGGATTTTCTATTTCCGGATGTGGGCGAGGGGATTACAGAAGGCAAGCTTGTAAAATGGCTCGTTAAGGAAGGGGATGCCGTTCGTGTCGATCAGCCTGTCGCGAAAGTTGAGACGGATAAGGCGGTTGTTGAGATTCCGTGTCCTGCTTCTGGCACCGTAGGCAAATTAAATTTCAAGGAAGGGGACACCATGCACGTTGGCAAAGTCCTCATGACAATAGAAGGAGCCAGCGATACAAAAAAACAGGAACCGCTCAAACAACAAGAGGCTCCCGCCAAAAAAGCGATGCCGCAGGCATCAGTTCCCGCTTACAACGCCGAGATACAGGCGCTCCCTGCTGTTCGGGCGTACGCGAAAGAACGCGATGTTGATTTGGGAAAGATCAAAGGCTCGGGGAAGGAAGGAAGAATTTTGAAGGAAGATATCGATCTCTTTCTTGGAGGAGCGGTCAGGATTCCAAAACCTGCTGAGAGCGCTCCCGCAAAGGGCGTGTACGCCACACCAACAGTGCGTCAACTGGCCCGTGATCTTAACATTGACATTACTACAATCAAAGGATCAGGAGGGTATGGCAGGATCACGGAGGATGACCTGAACAGGGGCAAGACAGCGCCTCGTGTTGAGAAAACCGCGGAGAAGCTAAGTATTCCAACAATTCCTGCCGCGATGCACATAGGAGATTCGCTCGAGCTCACGCCCATGCGGTTCGCGATCGCAAAGCACATGGCGCTCACGCACGCGAATGTTGTTCCTGTCACGCATATGGACGAGGCTGATGTGACCGCGCTTGTCAAGATCAGAAATGAGCATAAGGACAAGCTCAAAGCGCAGGGAATCCAGCTTACGATCCTTCCTTTTTTTGTAAAAGCTGCCGCGATGACATTGCAGCACCATCCGCAGTTTAACGCCCAGCTCGATCTGGAAAATAAAAAAATCATCGTGCATAAGGAGTATAACATGGGCATCGCCGTGAACACGGAGCATGGCCTTATGGTTCCTGTCGTGAGGAATGTTGACAGGATGAGTATCCTCGCTATTGGCAAGGAGATCAGCGCGCTTGCGGGCAAGGCCCGGGACCGCACGATCGCTGAGCAGGACATGAAAGGCAGCACGTTCACGATCACGAGCGTGGGCAGTATCGGCGGCAATTATTTCACTCCCATCATTAATTACCCGGAGCTTGCGATTCTCGGCATTGGCAGGATTCAGGAGAAACCTGTGGTGAGAAATGGCCAGGTAGTTATCCGCCATATCGTGCCTTTGAGCCTTACATTCGATCACCGCGCCCTTGACGGGGCTGATGCCGCTCATTTTATGAACACGTTTGTCGAGTATGTACAGGATCCGGACATGCTCTTCATGGAGGTCGCATAATGGTTGTTGGAAGCATGACGGTAGACACACAAGTAGCGATTATAGGTGCAGGCCCCGGCGGGTATGTTGCAGCAATCCGCGCTGCGCAGCTTGGCAAAGATGTCACGCTCATTGAGATTGAGCCGCATCTGGGAGGAGACTGCCTTCATCATGGCTGCATTCCCACGAAGGCGTTGATTCACGCGTCCAATTTTTATAACGTTCTGAGGGATTTGAAAATGCTCGGCATTGACATCAAGGAGTACACAGTTGATTTTCAGAAGATGCACGCGTGGAAAGACGGGATTTTAGAGCGGTTAAATCGCGGCATCCAGGGGCTTCTCACGAAATATGGAGTCGAAGTCATTCAGGGAAAGGCCGTGTTCACGTCGTCAAACTCATTGCGCATCGAGGGAAAGAGTGACGTTACGGGTATTAAGTTTCAGAACGCGATTATCGCTACGGGCTCAAGACCGTTTGAGGTTCCTGGATTTCCGTTCGGCCATGAAGGGATTATCTCGTCAAAGGAGGCTCTTCAGCTCAAAGAGATTTTCAAGAAGCTCATTATTATTGGGGGAGGCTATATCGGCACGGAAATGGGCACCGTGTACGGAAAATTGGGAACGGAAGTGCATATTATTGAGATGATGGACCGTCTCATTCCTCAGCTTGACGGAGAGATTGTGAAGATTGTCGCGGATAAGCTTGAGCAGTTCAACGTGCATACGCACATTGGGTCAAAAGCGCTTGGGTTTGAGATGAAGGGCGGAAGGCCGCATGTGAAGATTCTCGAGAACGGTAAGGAAAGCGTGATTGACGGCGATAAAATCCTCGTCGTTGTGGGCAGGACTCCGAATTCGAACGGTTTTGGTCTTGAAGCCACGAAAGTGAAAGTGGATACGCACGGCTTCATCGAGGTCGACAAGCAGATGCGCACGGCAGATCCCAAAATCTTCGCGATTGGGGATGTTATTGGCCAGCCTATGCTCGCGCATAAGTCATCGCGGCAGGGCAAAATCGCCGCGGAAGTCATCTCTGGAAAGAACAGCGCGTTCGACAACAAAGTGATTCCCTTCGTCGTTTTTAATGATCCTGAGATTGCGTCTGTGGGCTTAACCGAGCAGCAGGCAAGAGATCAGGGATATGATATTATCATTGGCAGATTCCCATTCAACGCACTGGGCAGGGCGCTTACGATTAACCAGACGGATGGCTTTGTAAAAGTCATCGCTGAGAAAGAGAGTAAGATGCTTCTCGGAGTGCATGCCGTAGGCCCAGGTGTTTCAGACATGATCTCTGAAGCCGCGCTCGCGATTGAGATGGGCGCGAACACAGAAGACATTGCGTTGACAATACATCCCCATCCGACATTGCCTGAGAGCTTAATGGAAGCGGCTGAAGTGACGTTAGGAAAAGGAATTCATATCTATACGGGAGCGAAGTAAGCATTATTATCCAATCCAGTAGCGAACAATTTATAAACGGCGTAGCGTTTGTAATACTATCACAGGAGGTATACCCATGAAGATCGCACAATTTTGGTTGGTTACCGGAATAATGCTTTTTTTGCTGTCAGCAATGGCTACGGCTTCGATGATCATTCCTGCAAATGACAATGCAAAAGAGAATGGTAAAGCGCCCGAAAACTCTCCCGTCATTGATGAGAATTGGGACTTAGAACGAGTTGACTTCATTCATTATGTTAAGCCAGAAAATCCCGCGCGGCCAGGAAAGACCGACACGTGTTATAAGCTGATGGGAGTGAAGTGGAAATCTTTTCCCGTGTCGTATGTGATTAATCCCGCTAATTCACAAGGCGTAAATGAAAGCTTTATCGTGTCAGCGATCGCAACCTCAGCCGAGACATGGGATGCTGCTACGTCAAGCGAGATATTGAACGATGCCTATGCTGTAGATTATGGAGCAGTATATGGCGCTCAGAATTTTGTAAATGCAATCGACTTTGCAGATTATCCAGATGACCGGGTTATTGCTATAACATCAGTCTGGTACACCCCGAGAGGAAAGCAAATTGTGGAATTTGACATGAGATTTAACACACGATTCAGCTGGGGTGACGCTGAGATTAATCCTGCAAAGATGGACGTGCAGAACATCGCAGTGCACGAGCTCGGACATGCAGTTGGATTGGCTGATATCTACAGTACAGCGTGTTCACCTGTGACCATGTATGGCTATTCTACGGAGGGAGAGACTCACAAGAGAACGTTGGAACAGCCGGATATCACGGGTCTGCAGAAGATGTACGGAATATAACTTTTTATTTTTGAATACGTATTGAGCCTATACGCTTACTGCGTGATCTTTTTTATTTTGGCGTGCAAGTCACGATAGATCTCTGCCCTTTTTGCTGTTGATAGTGAACATAACGATCGCTCAATCATCGCATTGGATACCGTGAAGATATAATTAAGTTTGATGACGCTGTCTTTCACCGCCCCCTCCTTTCTCGTGAAAGGAATGCCCCGCATTTCAGTATTGCTTGTGATCCCGGCAACCACCACATTTCCGTACTCCTCAAACAACACGAGCGCAGGCCTGCGCTTAATTTCGAATGTGTCCGTGAATTGTACCTGTGTCAGGACTATGTCTCCAGGCTTAGGCACGCTCCCACACCTCATCGGCTTTGTTATCCCAAAGCTCTTTCATCTTTGGCTGCTGGACTTTATGCAGGAATTCATCATACTGGTTGCGCCCATGCTTGTATACGAGGATCATGTGAGTGATAATCTCATTATACGTTTGCCTAGGATACTGCTTCACCCTCTGCAATGACTTTACGACTTTTTTGTCGAGCTGAATTGTTGTTACCTCCATTATATATCACCTATAGATGACATATAATCGCTCCTATATAAAGGTATGCTGCGGTTTGCTCCTTTACGTGTCTATCGCAACAATTTCTGGAATAGTTGCGGTTATGATGAATGTTTACCGAGCTTATCGTAAATTTTTCAACAAAGGGGTAAAAAGTCAGAAATTCAGCAGAGATATCGAAAAAAATTACTCATCTTTGCATCACCCATTCCTCGCTTTTGTATTTTTTCTCCAATTCCATTGCCCGCATGCGCTCCTCATCCGAGTATTCTCCAGAGGTAATCTGGTAGTGCTTCTGGAATGCCGCGAGTATCGCCTTGAGAATCTGCTCTCTTGAGAAATGGCCGAACTCTTTCAAGCCCACAACTCTCTTTTTCACGCTTTGAATCAGCTTGTCCTTGATTTTCTCATCCGGAACGATTAATAATGAGAACATTTTGTCCACATCGACGTCCAATAACAGCGTTCCATGCTGTAACAATATACATTTCTCCCGTGTCTGCGCGCTTCCTGAGATTTTCTTCTCATCCACAATGATGTCGTTAATGGGATGAAACACTGCATGAATACCGAGCGATTGGAGTGCGTTCACTATGTAGCCACAGATAACCCCATAACTTTGAACAACATTCTTCGGAAATTCAGATTCCGGAGCGATGATGCTGTACGTGATCTCATGCTCATGCAGCACGGCTCCCCCTCCCGTGATTCTTCTCGTGACATCAATTCCTTGGGCTTTGCATTTATCCATGTCAACTTCATACCTGATGCCCTGATAAAAACCGATCGTGATCGCAGTAGGTTTCCATCCGTACAATCTCAGCGTTGCTGGGCTCTTCCCCTGCTGGGCATGTTCAAGAACCGACTCATCAATCGCCATGTTCATAAAAGCCGTATGCTCTTCGTATGGAATATAGCGAAGGTTCATTGCGTTGCCATCCTTAGCGCTTCCACGATATCAGCGCTCGTTATCCCGATCAAAGTTGCGCTCTTCTGCTTAAGCAATTGATTGAGCTTTTCCTCCAAGACTGCATTCGGGACTGTTCCTTTGCACGCCGCTTCAATGTCCGCAATGCAATTTGGGCTCAAGAAAAAATCGCCCGTGATCTTTACGCTGCGGATTACGCCCTCATACTCAACATCTACCCTGAGCAGTTTCTCTTTCTTTAAAACGATCGAACGCTGCATACCCCATTGGATTCTTCCCTTTTTATTAATGTTGCGG
>CAZHJH010000034.1:0-4877 GCA_964533475.1 uncultured Methanosarcinales archaeon | reverse complement strand
TTTCCCAAACTCTCCGGCAAAGCTGTCCTCAGCCCCATGTCGGGCGTGACAGATGTTGCGTTTCGGGCACTCGCCAAAAAATATGGCGCTGCGTTAACATACACTGAGTTTGTGAGCGGAACTGCGATTGTGCGAGGCAACAAATCCAGCTTAAGAATCATCGAGACAGATCCTTCGGAAAAACCCGTTGCGGTTCAACTCTTTGGAAGCAGCGTTGAGGATGTGGTTGAGGCCGCGAAGTTCGTTTCCGACCGTTTTGACATCATTGACGTGAACTGTGGCTGTCCCGCGTGGAAAGTCATCAAGACGGGAGCAGGAAGCGAGATGCTCAAAAAGCCGGGGGGGATTTCTCACTTTGTGAATAGGCTCGCAAGCGCTGTTAACAATCCGATCACTGTTAAAATCAGAATGGGCATAGACAATCAATCCATAAACGCCGTGGAAGTTGCGAAGATCATCGAGGATTCGGGAGCCGCGGCAATCGGAATTCATGGCAGGACGCAACAGCAGGGATACTCTGGGCAAGCGAATTGGGACATTATAAAGAAAGTGAAAGACGCCGTGAATATTCCTGTCATCGGAAACGGAGACGTGTTTTCACCGGAGGTATTCAAGAAACGCCTTGAGGAGTCTGGAGTTGATTACATTATGATCGCTCGAGCTGCAATGGGCAATCCCGCGATTTTCATGCAGATCAATGACTTCATGAAAAAAGGAAGCTATGGCGCAGTGCAGCCGATATCGCTCTTTTTTGAATATCTAAAGCTCGCGGAGAAATATGATATTCCGTTCACGTCAATTAAATCTCACGCGATGAGCTTCACGAAAGGTATTGTGGGAGGGGCGAGGCTGAGGGAAAGGATCATGCTATGTAAATCCTCGAATGAATTACCTTCTATCCTTGAGAACAATAATGCTTAAATAGCTCCGAGCATGCTGATGAAACATGCCAGGTCTCATAGCGAAAGTGCTCGAGGCATCTAATCCGCAGCTCCTTGAGATTTCGATTCAGAACTTCTTAAATAGTGAAGCCATTAAGGGAATAAAACCGCAAGAGCATCTTACGATCCTGGGGATGTCACATTCGGTGGCCTATCCTCCAACGCAAGCGATCCCGCTGTATAGCTGCGTTATAATTTACGAATTGGTAAAGCCTTAAAACAGCTTTCTAAAACAAAAGCTGCTTGATAGCTTCAACAAGCTGCTCAGGTGTTGCTGATTTTCCATTAAGCGATCCTAATGCCCGATACCTCCGATCAAAGTCAAGACCACTGGCTTGAAAGCGCTCGCGAATTTCAAGACACCGAAGATTGTCAGAGACCCGGTCAGGAATCTTGAGGTGGTCCCTGTAATATATTTCCCCCAGAGGTTCTTCGCCGTCCATGAATTCGATGGATTCCGTGCCCACATTCCCAGACCCAATAATCTCATCAGCCAAGAGGCGGTACTGATCAGATTCATCTCTGGCCAGAACTGAATACCGTAATTGGATTCCAAGGAGGGTGCCTGAAGTTCTCATAAAAAAGGGGACTACATCGAACGCCACCATTTGCTGATCCTCAGTTGCCTTGGAAGCAAGCAAAGCAAAGATGGGAATGATGTCAACGTCCGTACTTAGTTGTGATGCGCCCTGATTAATCACAATCCAATCCATGAACTCCTGGGTGCTAATATGGAGTTTGCCCTTATAGTCAGGATGATGCTCCGCATAAATGAGGAAATCAGCGCATACTGCTGCGGCACCGCGCTCTGCTACATAGGTATGGATTTCAGCGTAATTTAATCTGCCGTCGCCAGTCACTGCTAAAGGAACGGGTTTTCCAAAAACTTTTTGCGCCGCATCAGGAGTTTCGGCTAAGTGAAACCAATACTGATCAATAATTCTTGAGAGCATAACGTTTGTTGATAGCTCCTTGGTTTGGCCAGTATCCTCCTTCATCGCTGCGTCCTCTATCTCCTCGCCATATCGCCTTTCAGAAAACGCAATGCCATGATCTGCAAGCATCTGCTCCAACAACGCTTCTAAAGGGAGTTTCAGCATGAGCGATGCGAACAGAATACGTATTAAAAAGATTATGGTTATTCAACACATCTCATCAAACGCTTCCATGAGGTCTTTCGCAATCTCCTGAGGGTGCCTTCCCTGGATGTCTGAGCGCTGAAGAAAAAACACGAGTTTTCCATCCTTGAAGAGCGCGATGGATGGCGATGATGGAGGATATTCCGTAATATGCTCTCGAACAGCATCCGTTGCATCTTTATCCACACCTGCAAATGCCGTGTACAAATGCTTCGGTTTTTTCGTGTGCTCAAGAGCAATTCCTACAGCAGGCCTTGCGCTTCCCGCGGAGCACCCGCATACAGAATTAATAACAACAAGCGTCGTTCCGCTGAGCTTCAGGGCTTTCTCCGCCTCTGCCTTCGTCTTGAGCTCTTTCATGCCCAGGGCAGTAAGCTCTTTCCGCATCGGATCCGTGAGTTCTTTGGGATACATAAAAAAGAGAAAAGAAAAAGAATATATAAATTAATGGGGTGTTTTGGTTTCATCCGCTGCGCGCTTGTATTGGTCTATAAAGTACGTCACCGCGCGCGAAATAACGGGAATCGCCGCCAAGAGCATTCTTCCCCCTAAGAGCAAGCCCACGCTTGATCCGTAGCCAATAATTTTTCCATACATCACACCGGTAGTGTAAAGTTTTGATTTTGGCCTTCTGTTTGCGGAAACACCAAGATACGCGTTGAAGATGCCATCCCAGAGTCCTGCGCGATGCGGATTGGTTTGCGCAAGTTCATTGAGATAATCCTGAAGACCAGCATACTTTGCGCGAACTCCCTCTTTCACAGATTTGCTTCCAGATTGAATACCATCTACAATGTCTTTCCCAACCGCTGCAAGGCGTTCATCATGCAGCGCATCAACAACCGCTCTTTCGATATTACGATATTTTGTGGATGCAGCAGCGGTCACTGCTTCCCAGTACGGAACAAATCTTTCCTGGATTTCCCCGCCTAACGCTTTTGCCTCTCTGAGAATATTGGCTCCCATTCTGCCGCCAACCGCCGTTGCATACTCAACGCCCTGCCCAATTCGCTCTCCCATTCGCTCCAATAGTTTTTCGAGTGACATGTTCACATCATCCCCCGTAATTCAAATTACTTTTCTGCTTTTAAGCATTTCGATAGTGCTTTTACTCATTGTCTATTGACGCATGAAATGGGCATTATAGCCTTCAGGGAAACCCCTTCCTTCACACAGCCCAAAGCGTCTGTGCGAGATGTTGCGCGAGCTCATCTATCGTAAGATCCTCCTTTATTAACGGCGGCTGTACAGAGATCCTGATATGCGTTCCTGGCAGAAACCGTTGCGCATAACCCAATAACCATGAGTGCGAGTACTCAATGCGTATGGGAATGTAAGGAATTGGCTTTTGAAGTTCGGATTGAAGCGCCACAAGATTCGCAATTGTCCCTCTCGAGATCTTTCCGAGAGCTCCCAGACACCGTTGGCCTTCCGGATGAACGACGATAATCTCATCTTGGGACAAGTGATATGCCAGGCGCTCGAACAAATGCTCACTTTGGGCTTTCCTCATCATCATCCTTCTGTCCTGAGCTCTCCGCACATCCTTTGCCCTTGTTATGCTTATGCCCCCTGCCCGCTCAAAGTCGAACGGAAATTTTCGCCCGGAGAGGCTTTTTTTCATAAGATAATACGGATGCCTCTGAACGTGCTCATGCAGAAGGACGCCTTCAAGGGTAATGTCCATATTGCTTTGGTGCTTGGGCAGTACAATGCCTGGACCATGACGTATTTGCTCGAGATGCTCAATTCCCGTTGTGCTTATTCTGTAGAACGCGTGCAGCGCGATTCCCAAAAAACGCGCGAGCCTCGTGACGTACACATCATCTCTCGTTTCGTATTCTGGAACCATGACGTCATGCATCAGCACTTCGTTTAAAAAGATTAATATAGATGAATATGCGTATTCAAATCATGAACTCGCAAACAGTATCCCTCGCCGCAATCGGTTTTATCATGATAGGATTCATCCTGCTTGCCGTGTCCTTGATAATACAGCCGAAAAAAACCGATGCTAAAGTCGCCGTTGTCGGTTTTATAGGGCCGTTTCCGATAGGTTTTGGGAATGATAAGAATCTTGTTATCACGGCGCTCATCGTAGGAATGATTCTGTTTGCGCTTGTGATGATCTATTTCAGAACGCTCAAGCCTTAAGGTGTATATCCCGGCCTGATCACAACACGGTCTATATCAGAATGCTCTCCCTGTTGTGCGATCGCGAATATTTGCACAGCAACATCCTCAGGAGTTAAGCATCGTTCTTTGTTCGGTATCATTCCCGCGTTGTCAAAGAACGGAGTATCCACGCTCCCCGGTAATACCGCAGCGACTTTGATTTTTGAATCACGGACTTCGCTTTTCAGCGGTTCTGTAAATCCCAATACGGCCCACTTCGTCGCGCAGTACGCGCTTCCCATGGGAAAACCAGAGAGTCCCGCCATGATTGGCTGGCTATACTAAACAATATATCGATCACACAGAAGTTTGGTAAAAAAATATAACAAAAACTCGCTGCTCGGAGCTGTTCACGGGCTAAAGCCCGCGGTTTTTACGCTCCTCGCCGAATCGCGAGTTTTTGGAATTGAAAATTGCATGCTAAAGCAAGGGGTTTTACACCCCCCGCAATTTTCAATAAAAAAGAAAAACAAAAAAGATGTTTATTCGGCTTTCTTCCCCGTCGTCACAGGCTTCAATTTGGCAAAGATATCTGATCCTGCTTGGTCCATGAAGTGCTTATCGCCCAGCGCGAACCACGGCAGCTTCTGCTCCTCATATTTCTCAATCGTCACGGGCGTTG
>CAZHJH010000033.1:0-13273 GCA_964533475.1 uncultured Methanosarcinales archaeon | reverse complement strand
TGCACCTCAAAAGGGGTAATAGTGATACCCCTGATGTGATATCCATATCGTTTGGCGAGGTAAACTCCCGGGATTCCTTCTCCACATCCCACATCAAGCACCTTGCTTCCGCGGGGGAGACGAAGATGTTCGGCAACCTTATCTTGCATAAGTATGCGTGCGCATGCCTCTGTCACCTTTCGCTTGATGGGATAATATCCAAAATGCTTTGTACTGTTAACAAAGAAAGAGTATGAAAACCGAGAATAGGAAAAATACCTGGCAACGTTGTGAATGTTAGATCGCACAAAAGGCTAGGAAAAACAAGGGTATAAAAAACATTGCGTAGAAGACCTTAGGATATCCTCAGCTCAATCACATCCCCGTCCCTGAGCTGGTGATCCAGCCGTAGTACTTTCTGCCCGGGAAACTTGACGGAGCTTCCCCATATCCTCGCAAACCGGAACTTCGTCACGAAGTCGCGATGGAGTTTTTCGCACACGCTCCGCAGGGTTGCGCTTCTGAACATGATCATGGGCTCATCCACGTCTGCTTTCTTTCCCACTTCCTTCATATATATTCTGATAAGGTCAAGCTTTTCATAAATGGCCAGCTTCAAATCGTCAATCCCCTTGTTTGCCTCCGCGGAAACAAAGAGGGCTCCCGGAAATTGTTTGTGGACTGCCTGTATCTGCTGCGGAGACGCCAAATCGATCTTGGTCACGACCGTGATTGCAGGCAAATACACGGTAATCCCTTCGAGGAGATCAATGAGTTGGTCTTCATTGATCGGCGTGCGAATGAGCACATCTGCGTTGCTCACCCTAAACTCGCGGAGGATTCCACGTATCGTTTCATCAGCGATGGGGCATTGCACCGTGCGGCCTATGCGGATTCCTCCTCGAATAGTCTTCGTGATCCGCACATCTGGTTTTCTTAGATTTAAGCGAACTCCCGTCTCATTCACTTCGTTTAAGAGCACGGCATAATGCTCGGGATGAAAAACATCCAATAACATAATAACAAGATCTGCGGTGCGTATGACCTGCAATACTTCCTTGCCCCGTCCAGTGCCCGCAGCCGCTCCCGCAACGATGCCCGGAACATCAAGAATCTGGATCTTTGCCTGATTATATTCGAGGAGTCCTGGGATGACCGTGAGCGTCGTAAATGCGTATGCGCCAACGGGGGAATGCGCATTCGTCAACGCGTTGAGCAGTGTAGATTTCCCGACACTTGGAAATCCAAGCAATACGGCAGTTCCATCACCAGTTTTGCGAACGCTGAACCCTTCCCCTTTCTTTCCACCGCTCGAGCGCGCCTCCCTTCGCTCTTTGAGACGCGCAAGTTTTGCCTTGACAAGACCGATATGGTGCTGCGTTCGCTTATTGTACTTCGTTTTTTTAAGCTCGTCTTCGAGATCCTTGATTTTGTCTCCTGCTGATTTCCGCAGATCCTGTAAGGCATCCTGAACCATACTGCTCCGAGGACGCAAAACCTTTATAAACTTACCTTTGAACAAAACAGCATGCATGAATTCATTGCGCGTGTCATGGTCGCCTGGCAGGGATTGATCTCTGTTGTCCTCGCGAATAGCATTGTTGCCCTAGTGATCTTTTTTGTGGGATTTATTATCGGAAGAGTGCTCGGCAAGATTGTAGAGAAAATATTAAAGGAAGCGGAGCTCAACTGGATTGTGGGGAAGGCGCTGAAGAAAAAACTGCCACTTGCAGAAGGCATTGCAAAAGCGGTCTCCGCGGCAGTCTATGCCGTGACGATATTCCTTGCGTTACGCCAGTTGGGGCTTGCGAAGGGTGTGTTCGTGGTCGTTGGTGCTGTTGCCTCGCTCGTGATGATCATCACCGTGTTTCTGAACGTCCGGGACTTTTTCCCTAACGTCCGCGCACGCCGCGCGCTGCTGAAGCAACGCAGGCTCGGGCAAAAAATACGGGTCCATGGAATCCAAGGCAAAATCATGCATATCGGGTGGATGCATACAAAAGTCAGGGCTGAGGAAGGGGACCAGTACATCATTCCAAATGCAACGGTGCTCTCAGAGTCTAAAGTTTTTCCAAAAGGCTGACAATATTGTAGATTTGCGTTCTCGTGTAAGCGTCCATGTTGTTGTCATCCGCGAGGCTGTCAAGCTCAGAGAGGGCTTTGTTCGCCCGCACGGATATCTCATCTGAGTTTTCGAGAAATTTAATGGTGTCAGTGAGCTTCGTGCGCACGTTTCGGGGAACCGCAGGATCCTCGCTCAACTCTCTCAGCTGTCCCAGAATATGGTTTACGTCCTCAATTTTCGCCATGTCCAAGTTCCCGTAGGACTTCCTGCTGGAGATCCTTTGCTTTCTTTTTGATGTGTGCTTCCTGCTTTTCAAGGTTCTTAATCCGAAGCTCAAGCATCGTTTTGCGGTCCGCGAGCGACTGCTCAACGCTGGGTTTCGGGGAATTTACCATGATGGGCCCAATGATTTTGAATACATCCGAGGCATCCTTAAGATGCTCCATTGCGGATTCTATCTCAATGCGCTGCGCGGTGAACTGCTGGCGCTGCGTGCTGAGTTGATGTGCTTGCTGCTCGAGCTGCTGCAGACGCTGGATTTTTTCTTGGGTTTCTTTACTTGGCTCTGCCATGAGCCACCTCTTGCACGCGTTCAAAGATGATGAGCATTTTTGTGATACTGTTGAGCGTTGCCCGGAGAGCAACTCCGTCACGCGCTGTAATGGTGAGTGTTACCCCCTTTGGAGCTGTCTTAACGGTATATCCCCCCCGGTCATTCCTGGAATGCTGCTCGCGTATGCAGCGCATGAGCACTTTTGGATTCCCGGGAACAGTAATGACTGCCGTGTACGTCATCTCGCCTTGACTTTGGTCGATGTCGACCGTGTTTTAAAGAGGATCTTGCTGCCGCAGTACGGGCACCGTACGCGCTTCGTGACATAATCGTCAGAAACCTTCTTGTTGCAATAAAAGCATTTATACTTGACCATCGGGTTGCGCCTCCTCCTTTTTTGACTTTCTTGACTTCGACGCAGCTTTTTTTGTAGATTTCATTTTGATCTGGTCATCAATATTGTCTGCTTTGAACTGGAGCTGCTCAACGATCGTGTAGGCTCTTCCCGCGAATGTTTTTTTGCACTTCGTGCAATGCCATATCCCCGCGGATTTCCTGACAACGTTGAGCGAATGGCAGTAAGGGCATTTCTTCTTTGCTCTGAGAATAGCTTCAACTTGCGCTATTTTATCACGGATGCTACGGCCATAACGCGCGCCAAAGCGCTTTACGCTTCCATATTGTTTTTCTTCAGCCATTGTGATTTTGACGTGGACAAATCATGGGGCTACCCGGATTCGAACCGGGGTCTTCTGGTCCCAAACCAGAAAGGATGATGCCAAGCTACCCTATAGCCCCGTGCGCGGGCTGAGGAGCCCCATGCAAAGGGATTCGAGATCCCTTTTTAAATGTTTTGGGTATGCGTATTCGGAGATCGTGACTCCAATCACATAAATGTTTATAAACGCGGAAGCACTTGTAATGGCTCATGGGGGCTCGTAGCGGTCTTACTGGGATTATAGCAGGAGCTGTGCTCGGGATTAGTGCATTATATTCTCTCGGCACGTTTGAGGACCATGGCAGACGCGCGATCACCGCAGATGATTTTGTCAGGCAGCGCAACCGTGAGATTGAAGTCGTTGAACGATCTATTCCGCGAGCAAGAAATCCTCATGAAGAACAATTAATGAGGAATCAAATACAGGAGATAAGAGCAAGATACGATCGCATTGTGCAGCAGAATGCATCGGGAGAATATTTCTTAATAGTTAATCCGTATATCCGTTCCCCCTACGAATATGTTATGCCTGCTGGATTGGGTATCGCATCGCTTGTTTTTTTTGCGTATGGGGTTTCCTCATTGATGGCAAGAAGAGAGAGTTAAGGGTACGCCTCGCAGTGTGGTGTCGGATATAACGTGCACGCATAGGGTGCACACTGCTCCGTTTGAAGAATGGGATCGTTAGCATCACAGTAATACACTCGCAGAGTATCTCCTGAACATTCATGCTTAAATAGCTGGCAATATTCTTCTGTTCCATCCTGTTGATATGCCCCCTCTGAAATATCCACACAAAACGAACTGCACGTGGCGGCAGGAGAGTTCACTTGGCTATACGCTCCATAGCATTCTCCACCGCTTCCTTCTTTTTCATTGCATGATCCTCCTGGATTACAGCAGCACTTGTAGTACTCATGCTCGTAGCCCCCGCCAGGTAGAACGACATTTGGATTCACACATTCGATGACATCTCCGACATTACATTCATGACCAATACCATTGACTTCATCGCAATAGGGATACGTTAACGTGCAGACTCCTCCGGATATGCGAACCTGTACTAAAGAGGGATCTCCGTCGCCCCCGCCCCATCCACTGACGTAATCACCTTGCGCAGCGGCGATTGTCAAAGTTTTTTCGGGATTTGCGGCCGCGAATGCATCGCACTCAGCTTTCACTTGCGCCACATTTTGAAAGATTCCGCAGCTATGGATAGTCACAGTCATCTGGTCCGGTGGGCTCGCAAAGGAATAACTGAGAAACGCCGGGTAAAAATCAGGGTTTGAATGCGCGTTCATTTGTACATGGGCGCGCGCATACTGGTTAGGATCACAGAGCATTCCGGCAGTGGGGCTTCCGACTTGAAGGATATCGCTCACCTCAACAACAATATCCTCATTGTCACATTCAGACTGCCGAGAGCCTGACTCCCAGTTCTCACAATCATCTGAAAAATCCTGGCCGTCTCCCCAGATATCCGTTTCATAAATACATTTGCAGCAGAGATCATCTTGGGGGCAAACCTCATTGCAGGTTTCTTCTGCTGCTCCCTCCCCTAAGAGATCATCAAGCATCCCCATTTCCTCCTCGTTCCCGCATTGGAATCGCTTGCATGCTGCATCCTCTCCTTCAGGTTCATCGCATATGTCAATCGTACAGGGATCATCCGCGGGCGTTTCATGGCATGATGCTGGGTTAAAATCAGGTACGCAAGCACCGTGATCACAGCGTTCTCCAACGATCGCATCTGGGAAGTCGGGATTCCTGTCTAACTCTACGCAGGAATGCCCATCACAGGCGACGCCTTCACAAAGATCACGAGAGCCGGCAGGGCAGATATTTTCATTGACACATGCTGCCTTTCCAGATTTTCCCGGCACGCAAAGCACTTTTTCACAAGGATCACCCGTATCACAAAGGGCATATAGCGCAGGAGTGCATCCAGTTTCACGACAGAGGTTCATGCAATCAGCAAACGCTCGATTTCCTTCGCATGCCGCGCGGCAAGCCTGATCTGGCCCACTCGATGAGAGAGGTACGGCGCGCGGTGCAGGATACGCAAGGACGCCGGTGAGTATTATGAGTATCACAAGTCCAGCAGCAAGAACACTATACGCCCCCAATCGCATGGGGTCACTAAAACAGGCAATATATAAATTAATTATTATGGTTCAATAGCCATAATAAGGTATGCTAATTACAAAGCTGCTGACACGGGGGTTTTTCGAGTAAAAAGGCTTATAAATCCAAGACAATCTCATAAGCATATGAGCAGTCAACAGAACCCTGACACTCAATAGCTTTTAATAGTTCTTAATATCGTGTGATCCTATGTCCTTAACCGCACTGCAACGGCATGAACTGAAGAAGCTCATTAAAGAGCTTGAGCAATATAGAGGCAGGCATACAGAATTGGTGACAGTGTATATTCCTAAAGACTATGAGATCGTGAAAATTATTCAGCACCTTGCTCAGGAGCAGGGTACTGCGTCAAATATTAAGTCGTCTTCAACACGAAAAAACGTTACCGACGCGCTTGAACGCATGATTCAGCATCTCCGGCTGTATAAACAAACACCCCCAAATGGATTGATGGCGTTCTCTGGAAATGTTGCAGAGCGCGAAGGGCAAAGTGACGTCAAGGTGTGGAGCATTGAGCCTCCTGTTCCGTTGAATCAGCGCATTTATCGCTGCGATAAAGAGTTTGTTCTTGATGCGCTCAGGGATATGATCGAGACGAAAGAAGTGTATGGATTGATCGTGGTGGACCGCCGTGATGCGACGATCGCGCTGCTGAAGGGAAAAACCATTATTCCCGTCATGAAAACGCATTCTGAGGTTCCCGGGAAGTTCCGTGCGGGTGGTCAATGCTTGGCAAAAGACACGTTAGTCCAGCTTGCCGATGGGAATATCTTGCCAATAGACAAGCTGCACGAAAGCATGGATGTCAAGAGTATGGAAAACGTATCATTAAGGAATTCGCAAGTCCAAAAGAAATGGCAGACTAGGAAGAATAAGGTCTACACGATTTGCGTCAAGTATCCCAAATCACAGATCCAATGCTCACAAGATCATGTCTTTTTCGTCGCGACACCGCAAGGAATACGAGAGAAGGCAGCGCAGCAGCTCCGTGTCGGAGAGTATCTCATCATGCCTGAACATATTGATATCGAGGGCGAAGTGCAAAAGATCCATCCAGAGAAGTATCACAACGCATTTGCCATCACGAGTGAAGGCAGGGATCTATTATTGCGCGCGCGAAGGGAACGGAGTCTCCTCCAGCGCGATCTTGCACGATCCATCGGCGTTACGCAAACAACCATCTCCTCCTATGAAATAGGAAAGATTAATGCGAACACGCAGCCATTAAACATGGTGTGCGCCTCGCTGGATATCGATTTTCAGGAGTTCCTGCAAAACCATACCTCCGCCATTCATCGCAATCAACCACTCAGGCTTCATCATGGGCTCACACCAGAATTTGCGCTATTCCTCGGCTATTTTATGGGTGACGGGAGCCTTGAGAATGACAGGGCCACATTTTCCGAGCAGGACGAGTACGTTGCGATTGCCTACAAAAAGAGATTCGATCGCTTTTTTAACATCCTGAGCAGCTATCGCTATCGGCCTGAAAAGCATTATCATCAGCTACGCTTTACAAGCCGGCCGTTGGTAAGATTGATCAGGGCAGAATTTCCGGAAACGCTACAAAAGCTGGATTCGCAGGTTCCTTCCAAAATCTTAAATTCAAAGAATGATGTTGTTGCTGCCTTCCTTAAGGGGCTTTATGATGCAGAAGGGTATGTCTCAGGGGGGAAGGTTGGCATTGGGATGAACCACAAGACACTCATCCACCAGACACATCTGATCCTTCTGAGATTCGGGATCTTAGCATCGCTGCATACGTACGATAACCGTGCAAATCCGTACAGCAATAATCCACGGTACACCTTGCAAATATCAGAAAAAGAATCAATAGAGCGATTCCATAAACACATTGGATTCACTTCGCTAAAAAAGATAAAAAAACTCTATGATCTCGAGCGATCTAAAGCATCTATGAGTAGAACGCGAAGAATCATCGTCCCCGGGAATGAAATTGGCAAGCTGCTTAAAGCGCATGGCTATTCCCTCCCTCAGTTCAGCGCGCCTTCCTTTTTCACGAATAAGAGAATGATGAGCAAAGAAGTCTTTTATAAAGGAATAATCCAAAAAATAAAACAGGAAGACCTTAGGGAAGAGCTCTTGAAGATCTACCGGATCCCCTTTGTTCCCATAAAGATCCAATCTATTCAAATCACCCAAAAGCCAACGGAAATGGTCGATATCTCTGTTGCAGCAGGAAATTTCATTGCTAATGGCCTTCTTGTCCACAATTCCGCGTTGAGATTTGCGCGCCAGCGCGAGGGCGCTATCCGCGACCATTACAAAAAAGTTGCCGATCATGTCATGCACCAATTTCTCGATAACAAAGACCTTAAGGGTATTATTCTTGGCGGCCCGGGTCCGAGCAAGTATGATTTCATGAATGGCGAGTTTCTCACAAATGAATTGAGAAAGAAGATCATCGCGATTAAAGATCTAAGTTATACTGAGGAAATTGGTCTTCAGGAGCTTCTCGACAAAAGCCAGGATGTCCTCGCGCAAGAGGAAGTCGCTGACGAGAAAAAAATAATGGCGAAGTTCTTTGAGCTGCTCGCGAAGCGCCAGACGATCGTGACGTATGGTGAGCAGGCCACAAAAAAACAGCTCGGGTATGGTGCTGTTGAAACGCTGCTCCTGTCCGAGGCTCTCAGCGACGAGAAAATCGAGGAGTTTGAGAAGATCGCGAAAGAGTTCGGAACTGAAGTGAAGCTCATATCCGTTGAAACAAGAGAGGGCGTGCAGCTCCGCGACATGGGAAAAATTGCTGCGATTTTGCGATATGAAGTCCACGAGTGAGCTTGTGCGCAAGGCATTCGCTGAGCTCTATCCGGGTAAACCATTTCCGTATCAGGTGACCGTAAAGCATAGCAGGAAGTTCGGCTCATACAATGCGAATGTGAGACTCTCAGGAAACGATCTCCGGTTTGGATTGTCACGGGAGTGGAAGGGTGTTGATGCTGATATCGTCATTGGCCTTTTGCAGGCGCTGTTGATTAAGCTTCTGGGCGGTAAAAAGACAAAGCGTGTTGAATTGTATCACATTTTTCTGAAGAAAGTCCATCAAGTCGTTCCAAAAGTGCATACCGATACCGTGCTCTCCGAAAGTTTTCATCGTGTGAATCAGGAATATTTCAACGACAATATGGAAGAGCCGAATCTAAAATGGAGCACAGACGCTACTCGCAAGCTCGGTCATTACGCGTACGGCTCAGACACGATTCTTATCAGCAGCATATTCAAGGATGGGCCGATTGAGCTTCTTGACTATATTATGTACCATGAATTGCTGCATAAAAAATTCAAGTTTGACCACAAAAGTGAGAGAACCGTGCATCATTTTCGAGAGTTTAGGGAAGCTGAGCGCAAATACGCAAATTTTGAGCGTATGGATGCTGAAATAAGCCGGTTCATTGCCCAGAAGCGGAGGAGACGGTGGAGACTCCTGCCGTGGTGAGCACAAAATCTTTGAGAGATGATGAAATGAACAGGACTGAGTACCTCGGCAAACCAATTGAAGACGTCGAACGAGACCGAGGGTTTACATGGTATATTGAAATTAAGGATCGACCTCTGCTAATAAAAAATCAGGATCACTCAAAAATAGTCGATGCATTGCTGAGTTTTATTGACGGAAAAGAGTTAAAGATTCTAAAAACCGATGATGGCAGGGTAGTAGAAGTGATTGATCTCGCATATCCGGATATCGAAGCAAATCTGCGATTACTTGAAAACAAAAAAGGCTTATTCTGGGAAGAGGATACTGAAATGTGCTTTGCTCTTCTTGGAGAGGACTTTCTCTCGTATGTTTTCCCAAACATGATTATGTTTTCGGCAAATGAAGCGAATGCAAATAAGATGGCTCAACTGTTAAAGGAGAGGGGCTTGGAATATTTTGGGCCCGAACCGATTGATAACTTCAGCGAGGAATCCGGAAATGAGGACACCAAACCCAGAAAATTAGGAAGAAACGAGCCTTGCCATTGCGGCTCGAGAAGAAAATACAAAAAATGCTGTCTTGAAGAGGATATGAAGAAACATGGACACGCGATCAAAGCCTGAATCGGAAATGCATCAGGTAACGTGGATAATCCTTACGGCGGTGAAACACCTGCAAGTAGGAAAGATTAAACTGGCTCAATTTCTGAAAGGTTCCAAGTCAAAGGATATAATGCCCATCGCGTATGAGCAGGGATATGGTGGCCTTATGTGGCATGATATTCCAACAATAACGGGCTTTATCGAACAATTGGAGGCCTTGAGGTTAATATATCGAAAGATGCTTCCTGGAAGCGCATACGAGTACTCGGTTTTCGAACTTACAGACGCTGGCAAAAGCGCTCTAGAAGAGAAAAAATGTATTCCGCTCAAAACCATAAAAAAAGAAACGCCGATTACGGTGGGAAAGTCAGAGCAAGAGACACTCAATCTGCTACATGAAGGGAAATCTGTTTCTGAGATTGCAAAGGAAAGAAACCTCGTAACATCAACAATATACGCTCATATTTTCAGGTTAATTGTCAATCAACACATTTCAGGCAGAGACATTATCTCTGAAGAGATTATCGAGAAGGTAAACCATGCAGCAAAGACGATTAAGGGATCCGCCTCTGTGAAAGAGATTAAAGAGCTGCTCCCGGAAGTAAGCTACGAGGAAATAAGATGCGTGCTTGCAGATATGCGGAGAGAGAATCAAGATGGGCGGGGTTAGTTTTCGCACAAAAAAAGAAAGAAGCCACAACCTTTAAAAACCCCTACCGCTTCCTAATACAAGTAAAAGGGGGATACGAATGACTTCCAAAAAACTATTACCACTGGCGGCGATGGAGAAGATTCTGAAGAACTCCGGCGCCGAGCGTGTTTCAGACAAGTCGAAAGCAGCGCTGAAAGAGGTCTTAGAGACGCTTGCTGAGGAGATCGCCGGGAATGCCGTGCGACTAGCGCTTCACGCTGGCAGAAAGACTGTGAAATCAGGGGATATTAAGCTCGCAGCGAAGAATGGGTGAATCGTATGAGTGTGAAGCAGCAGGGTGCAGGAACGCTTCAGGTTGGCAGCTACGTTGTTGTTGATGCGGTTGCATGCAAGGTTGTGGATATTCAGACAAGCCGCCCCGGAAAGCATGGCCATGCAAAAGTCCGGCTGCAGGCAGTTGGATTGATTGATGGAAAAAAGAGGGAGATGGTCCTTCCCGGGCATGATAATGTTGATGTTCCCATCATTGAAAAACGAAACGCTCAGGTATTGTCCATAAGCGGGAATAAGGCGAATGTCATGGACTCTGAGACGTACGAGACGTTTGATCTGGAGATCCCTGATGATCTCCAGAAAGAAGTTGTTGACGGCTGCACCGTATTATATTGGCAGATTCTCGATCAGCGCGTTATGAAGCAGGTGAAGCCGCAGTGAGGCATGACAATGGTAAAACAACAAAAATTAAGCATTTTTGAGTTTAGCCAAAATAGGGAAGGTGATCATTTTGGTTAAATTTCCAGAAGCAGAAGCAAGGTTGTTTCGCAACAAGTTTGTTTGCAGAGGGTGTAAGACAGTAATGCATGCTCCCATGGCAAAAATCCTTTCCGGAAAAATCTGCTGCAGGAAATGCGGAGCCCGAACATTGCGCCCGATGCGCAAGAAGTAAAGCATGACATTCGTTGAGTTCATCATTCAGTTCAAATATATTCTCATATTTTACGCGCTTGTTGCGATTGTTATTTATCTCAATAGAAGCAAGTTTGAATTCCATGCGAAGTTTATAGGTCTGTATCGCACGAAAATTGGCGTCCCCTTAATGAACGCTCTCGGGAAGAGATACGAGAAGAGTATTAGGGCGCTCGGATATCTCGGTGTTCCCTTGGGATTTATTGGAATGGCCGTTATTCTGTTCTTCATTGCGCAGGGCGTCTTCAATCTCTTCTTCGTTCCGAATGCTCCTCCTACCGTGAGCCCAGTCCTGCCCGGGCTGCCTATTCCCGGCACAGGAATTACGGTCCCTCTGATTGAGGGATTGCTTGCATTATTTTTCGTTGTTGTGATCCACGAATTTTCTCACGGTCTTGTTGCGCGATCCCATAATCTGCCCATCAAAAGCTCAGGATTTGCGTTTTTTGGCCCTCTTCCCGGCGCGTTTGTCGAGCCGGACGAGAAGAAACTGAAAAAGCAGGGAAATCTCGTGCAGCTCTCGGTTTTTGCCGCAGGCCCTTTTTCAAATATTCTCACCGCCGCTCTCGTTCTCCTCGTATTTCTCTTCGTCATGGACCCGATTGCAGCCCATGTTATCATGCCGGAGGGTGTCATATTCACAAAAATAGTTGAAGGAGCTCCCGCAGCTATTGCGGGCATTCCGCAGGGAACGATGATTACGGAGGTTAATGGAAACGCCGTGAATAGCACGCAGACTTTTTTCATAGCTATGCAGGATATTCAGCCAGGCCAGAATATCACGATAGCAGGGCCGGATGCGCAATATGGCGTCATGACCGCTCAACATCCGCTAAATGCTTCCCGAGCGTATCTGGGCATTGAAGTAAAGACGCAGTTTAGGAATGAAAAAGCCTTCTCCGTCCAGAGTTTCTTGTGGATAACAACATTGCTGAACTGGATTTTCATTCTGAGTCTTGGCTTGGGCCTCGCAAATCTGCTGCCTTTGGGCCCTGTCGACGGCGGCCGCATGTTTCATATCGTGATGCTTAAATGGTTTGGCGAGCAGCACGGCAACAGGGTGTGGATGAACGTGAGCATGGTCCTCCTATACGTGCTGTTATTGCTCCTGCTCCTTCCTGTGTTTAAAGCGATACTCCCCTTCTGATATGGTCACGATTATATTGTGTGGAATCGAGCATCCCGGAAATCTTGGCGCTGTGTGCAGGAGCATGAAGAATTTTGGGTTCAGTGATCTCGTTCTTATACATCCAAAATGCAAATCCTCAGATCAGGAAGCGAGAAATAGGGCAAAGCATGCACAGGATATTCTGAAAAAAGCGAAGCTCATGTCACCAGGTGCGCTGAAAGAGTACGATTGCGTCATTGGCACAACAGCATTGGTAGGGACAGACTATAATATTCCCCGCTCTCCTTTAACGCCAGAACGTCTTATGTCCATGCGTTTGCCGAAAAAAACGGCCATCGTATTTGGTCCGGAATCCAGCGGATTAACGAATGCGCAGCTCCGTGCATGCGACTTTGTTGTTACGATTCCATCAACAAAGGAATACCCAACACTGAATCTCTCCCAAGCCGTTTCTATTGTGTTGTATGAACTGTCAAAAAAATCTAGAGTAAAAAAAGTACACGATCATATCAAGTTTGCCTCAGCCGTGGATAAAAAATTACTGCTGAAGATGATCCATAAAAAACTTGACGATATGGAATTCGCAACGCCTGAGAAAAAACAGACGCAGAAAATAGTCTGGAAAAAAATGATTGGGAAATCCATGCTGACAAAGAGGGAGGCGTTCGCGCTGTTTGGGTTTTTTCGGAAATTGAAGTGATTATTGCCGTAATCGCACGCCACAATTTCTGCAGAATCGGTCATAGATGCTTATGGTCATATGGCATCGTGGACATTGCGCCGCGTGCGGGTGCATATGATGCTGCGGCCGGTGATGGACGGTTGGTTGGACTTGTGACTTCTTGGGCCTTCCAAGGATAAAGAGTTTGAGCAATCCAAACACGACAAACATGATGCCGAGATAGAAAAAGATCTCCTCGCTCGAAGAGGGATTGGCGATTTCGAAAACGATCGTCGGAGCATGATAGAGGAGGCGCGAAAGGAAATTCCCCGGATGCTTCAGATTGGAAAGCGAAACCAGAAGC
>CAZHJH010000032.1:11503-13483 GCA_964533475.1 uncultured Methanosarcinales archaeon | reverse complement strand
ACAACTATTTTAGATCCCTTACAAACGAGTAATATTCGAGGTGAACGCGCATGAGAAGCTATAAAGAGGTCTTTGATTTGCTGCATAAAGAGGTAGCAAAAGTAGTGATTGGCCAGGAGGAGATGATCCAGCAGGTGTTCATCGCAATTCTGTGCAATGGAAATGCCCTTCTTGAGGGATATCCCGGACTTGCGAAAACATTGGCGATTAATACGATTTCTGAGATTCTGGACCTCTCATTTGCGCGTATCCAAGGAACTCCAGATCTCATGCCGTCAGATATCACGGGGACAAGCATTATAGAGGAAGACAGGGGCAAGCGCGTGTTTAAATTCCAGAAAGGGCCCATTTTCAATAACATCGTGCTTGCGGATGAAATTAACCGGGCGACTCCTAAAACCCAGTCAGCCTTGCTCGAAGCCATGCAGGAGAAGCAGGTGAGCGTGGGCAATCAGATTCAGAAGCTTGACCTTCCGTTCTTCGTGCTTGCGACCCAGAATCCGATTGAGCAGGAAGGAACATATCCGCTGCCTGAAGCGCAGCTTGACCGATTCCTGCTCAAAATCAAGGTGAAGTATCCGAATGAGAAGCAGGAGCTTGAGATTGTGGACAGGTTTACGGGGAATGCGAGACGCGCAATGCCTAGAAAAGTGTTGAATAAGGAGCGCGTGTTCTTTTTGCAGAACAAAGTGCTTGAGATGCCTATCGCGAATGACCTCAAGCAAAAGGCCGTGAATTTGATTTTGCTTACGCGAAACTCGAAAAACCTCATTGAGTATGGGGCTTCTCCGCGGGCGTCGCTTGGGCTTATTATGTCATCAAAAGCCCGGGCATTGATGATGGGGAGAAACCATGTTTCAAGTGAGGATATCATTACGATGGCGTATCCCGTGCTCCGTCACAGGATCATCATGAATTTTGAGGCGGAGCGAAAGGGAATGACGACGGATGATGCGGTAACGGAGCTCATAAAAAAGTTGAAGTAATATGATTGATATTGCGTATCTCAACCAGCTGAAGAAGTTTAGCCTCCTCGTGCGCAAGCGCGTCACGTCAAATTATGCAGGTCCAAGGAGATCGATCGCGGGAGGCGCCGGGATTGTGTTTAAAGATTACAGAATATACGCGCCCGGTGACGATTTTCGCGCGATAGACTGGAAAGTGTACGCGCGCACGGATAATTTCATTGTGAAAACATATGAGGAAGAGCGCAATCTCGAAGTGCATGTCATCGTGGACAAGAGCAAAAGCATGGACTTCGGTGGCAAAGTGACAAAGAAAGACTTCGCAAGCATGTTGGGGGTGGGATTTGCGTATCTAGCGATAAAGGACAACCTCAAGTTCAAGTTCACGAGCTTCTCAGACAAGCTTGAGAGTTTCCAGGCGAAGAAGGGCATGCAGCAGCTCGCATCCATGGTTGATTATCTCAACAAGCTGAAGAGCGAGGGCCCCTCCGAACTCTCGGCGATGATGACGCAGTACAAGAAATTCTTAGGGCAGCGCTGCCTTATCGTGCTCATTTCTGACTTTCTCATCGATCCTGAGGAAATTAAATCCGCGCTGGTCCTTTTGTCCAAGCATGAGGTTCGCGTTATTCAAGTCCTCGACAAGGCGGAGAAGGAGATCGCGGTTGAGGGAGATTATATCCTGCATGATTCCGAGACGGGAGAGAATATGAAGCTGTTTATCAGCAACCGGTTGCGCACGCAATATCAGGATTTGCTCGACAAGCACGCCGCGCATATGAGGGATATCTGCTATAAGCTCAACATGAACTTCCATCAAATCACGACGGACAAGCCCCTTTTTGACGCATTCTATGAGATTCTCGCGTGATGCATCCAAATCTTTAAAAATGCCTGAAATTCCTCGCATCCTATGGACGCACCGCAATTCATCGAGTGGCTGAAGCAGGAAAGCCTGTTTGATGCGGCGGAGAAGCAGATTCCCGTGTTTCAGAAAGTGCTCTCGGATTCTTTG
>CAZHJH010000032.1:10365-11493 GCA_964533475.1 uncultured Methanosarcinales archaeon | reverse complement strand
AAAGTGCGTTCAATGGAAGAGCTCGTCATCCTCGGTGATACGGGGTATCCGCAGAGGAGAGTCGCTCCTTTAGTGCTCGGAAGCTATCTCCTTGCAGCAAAGCGTATGGGACTGCGCTATAAATTCTTTACACAGGAGCCAAAGGAGCGTGGCGAGGAAGCTGATGATGAGCTTGTGGATGCGTTGTTAAATCTGCCAGACCAGAGTGTTATTCTATGGGGTCTCTCCGGCCGTATTGGATCGATGGATGTGCTCGGCCAGAGTTTTAGAAAGTTCGTCAAGAAGCACCGCCACCGGTTCGCGTCCACGCCAAGCCTCGGATTTTTGCAGACAAAACAATATTCCTCTATTGTTCAGGCGGCAAATGTGGATTATACGAAGCTGCGGGAGGACGCGTTGCGCCTCAAAGAGCGACTTGATGTCGCGTCAGAAGTCCGTGTTACGACAGATAAGGGTACGGATGTCATTGTGGACGTCCGCCTCAAAAAAGCGTTGACGAATGACGGCGCATTTTCTGAGCCCGGCTCCGGAGGCAATATCCCCTGTGGTGAAGTCTACCTCCCTCCTCGAAAAAAAGGCGTGAATGGAAAGATTGTTATTGACGGATGCGCGAGGATGCTCCAAAAAAGTGTGCTTGTGAAAGAGCCGATTACGTTAACGGTTAAAGAGGGGGAGATTCTCAGCATTGAGGGCGGCCAGGAGGCGAAGGAGCTCGAGCAGAGCCTGCAGTGGGCTGAGCAGCATGCGAAATATCCCTGGGGAGTGCGCAGGATTGGGGAGCTTGGGATTGGTCTCAATCCGTATGCCAAATTGGTCGAGTCAACGCTCATCAGCGAGAAGATGCTCGGCACTGCACATGTCGCGATCGGTTCAAATTATTGGTTCGGCGGCACGATCTACGCCATTATTCATCTCGATCAGGTGTTCATGAAACCAAAGATTTCTATTGATGGGGAGCGGTTAGTGCTGTAAACATTTATAAACTCAATTTCTCAATGGTCAAATATGAAGCAAGTCATCGTCATTCGCAATGATTTGAGGCTCCCTAAGGGAAAACTCGCTGCTCAGGTTGCCCATGCTTCAACAGAGGCTGCATTGAGGACGGCGAAGCCTATGTTAGAGCGTTGG
>CAZHJH010000032.1:0-10355 GCA_964533475.1 uncultured Methanosarcinales archaeon | reverse complement strand
TTCTTCCTACGAAAAATCAAAAGCTCATTTAGATTCTGGAGCAAAGAAAGTTGTGTTAAAAGTTGAAACCGTTCAAGAATTGCGCGAGATTGAAAGAGTTGCCAAGCGCCTTAAGCTCGTGACGGCAATGATTACGGATGCTGGTCATACGGTTGTGGAGCCTGGAACAATCACATGCCTTGGTATTGGTCCGGATTCTGAAGAGAGAATAAATCAGGTGACGGGCAGTTTGAAGATGGTATGAAAAAAATCGCCTGCTCGGATCCCCTAAACTGCGAAGGCCCCTCGCTAATCGGCGATTTCTAAGCTCAAGAGTTCGCTCGGAAGAGCAGTGCTTTAATTCAGCAAACTCTTGAGTAACAATTAACTTTATAAACGTTCTCGATGTTCTTTTCATTCTGCAATGGGCCCATAGCTCAGGCTGGTAGAGCGTTCGGCTCTTAATGGAGCGTCCTGCAGCAACCGAAAGGTCGAGGGTTCGAATCCCTCTGGGCCCGTAAGGACCAGAGGTTTGGAATGCAAATTCCATAATCTCTGGGCCCGTGAGCGAAGCGAACGGGACCGGAGGCTCGGAAATTTATTTCCGTTGTCTCTGGGCCCGTTATTTTCTCATTGCAAGAAAAATGATTATCCTACGGCGCCTGCAGCCTGCCCGCAACAAAATAATGCGAGCTCGTATGCGGCATCAAATACGCTCCAGGGTCTTTGACGTCCCCTGACTCGTAGACAGCGAGCCTATAACTTATTTGCTGCGGCCTCCTCCCGACAATGAATGCGGTAATTCCTTCCGCCTTAAAATAGGAGGTGTACGCGAGTGCTTTTGACAATGCGTCCTGCTCCAGTTGCGCAAGCTTTTTCCAATCATCAAGCGTAGGAGGTATACGGACTGAAAAATCCGCGATATAATCGATGAGTGGAATGACGTTCCTGCCGCAGCGTGCCCAGGAATGTAAATGTACTACACGCGCGGGGATTAAGGCTTTGCCCTTCTTCAGCAATCCCTCCGCATACTCCTCTGAGAATTCAATGTTTACAATGTCCCGTGCGGATTGACACGCTAATACAAAATCCTCAAGCGAACTGCTGATTCTATGCGGTTCCCTCCAGGGCAGCAACCAAGACTTGATAGTATCCCAAAATTGCATCCAATGGAAAGCATGGCTGCATTTAAAAAACCTTCACAAATCTTTAAATAGACTGTTCTCTTCCGTCTCTGTATGCCAGACGACTCCATGCATTGGGCGGATCAGACCGCGAGGAAGATCGTACAGGTGCATCAAAACAAAAAAACGATCACATGCGCTGCCGGCATTACTCCAAGCGGTGTTGTCCATATCGGCAATTTTCGCGAGATTGTTACGGTTGACTTAATATCGAGGGCGTTAGTTGATGCGTTGAAGGGTTCTGGGAAGAAAGTGAGATTTATTTACAGCTGGGATGATTATGACGTGTTTAGAAAAATCCCGCCGGACATGCCGAATCAGGAGATGCTCAAGGAGCATTTGAGGAAAGCAATTGTTGATGTTCCTGATCCGTATGGTAAGGAAGAAAGCTACGCGCGCCATAACGAGGTTGAGATTGAAAAACACATGCCTATTCTCGGCATCAATCCTGAATATGTATATCAGTCTAAGAAGTATCGCGCATGCGAGTACTCAGACCAAATTAAGAAAGCGTTGGAAAATAAGGACAAGATCGTTGAAATCCTGAATAAGTATCGTGAGGAGCCATTAGGGCCAGATTGGCTGCCCATTCGCATCTTCTGTGAGAAGTGTGGCTTGGATACGGTTGAAAAAATATCGTATGCGGGCGGTTATGACGTTTCGTACGAATGCGACTGTGGATTTAAAGACACATTTGACCTGAGAAGTAAAGGGGTTGCAAAACTTCAATGGCGTGTGGATTGGCCCATGCGTTGGGCGTATGAGCAGGTTGCATTTGAGCCGGGAGGGAAAGACCATTCCACGCAGGGCGGCTCGTATGATACAGGTAAAGAGATTGTGAAAGAAGTATATGAATGTGAAGCTCCGTTGTATATCATGTATGACTTTATCCGGATTAAAGGGCAAGGAGGAAAGATCTCAAGCTCGAAGGGAGGGGTTATTACGATTAAGGAAGTTCTCGAGGTGTATGAGCCTGCTATGGTGCGCTGGCTGTTCGCTGGCACGAGGCCGGGAGCGGAGTTTGCGATCTCGTTTGACATGGATGTCCTAAAGCTCTATGAGGATTTTGATCGATGCGAGCGCATGTATTATGGGAAGGAAGAAGTGAAGAATGACAAAGAGGCCGCGCGGCAGAAGAGGATTTATGAGCTCTCTGCGATTGATCCGGAGAGCATAGCAAAGGACATGCCGGTTCAGCCGGGATTCCGCCATTTGACCACGATTATCCAGATCTTTGAGCATGACATTGAGAAAGTCATTGAGTTTTATAAAAAAAATGAGGGTGTGAAAAGCCCGGATGACATTGAAAGAGTGAGCGCCCGGGCACATTGTGCATCGCTGTGGTTAAAGAAATACGCGCCTGAAGACATGGTGTTTGTTGTGAACGAAGAGTCCCCTCAATTGAAATTCCATCCCACGATTCGCATAGGTCTTAAGGAGTTCATACGGTTATTATTGACAATGGATTCTCAGGACGCTGTTGAGTCTGCGTTGTTTGACTTCTGCAAGGCGAATGATATTCCGACAAAAGAGTTTTTCACTTCTGCATATCGCATTTTGATATCCAAAGAGCAAGGCCCAAAGCTTGTCCCGTTTGTGTACGCGATTGGGAAGGACCGGGTTCTTCGATTGCTTCAGGAAGCGCTGTCACGTTAAGAAACGTTTATAAACAATATTCCCCTGAGAGGGGCTATGCCGCGCGCAATCATCGGTCTTGTCGAGTATGTTCGCATTTTTTCCCAAAACAGCCAGTCCAAGCGCATCGCGGCCCGCATAGACACAGGGGCTACGAAGAGCAGTATTGACGCTGCGCTCGCCGCGGAGCTGCATCTCGGGCCCATTGTGGAGACGAAGCTTATTAAGTCTGTCCATGGAAAAACGCTCAGGCCCATTATTAGGGCTTATGTTCGTGTGGACGGCAGGAAATTGAAGGCTACGTTCTCCATCGCGGACCGCGCGCATATGAAGTATAAAGTGCTGATCGGTCAGGACGTTTTGAAGAGCGGCGCGTTTTTGATTGATCCCAAGAAAAGGTGAACACGATCAAAGCAGCATTAATTTGCCAGGGAAGCGTGTCCTCACAGTGGACGATAGAGGCGATGAAGAAGTACTTTGAAGTCGTGGACGAGCTTTCCATTAAGCATGTTGAGACGGTGATAGCCGAGAAGTCGATAGAGGTCCTGCATCACGGAACTCCCCTGCAGCCGTATGATTGTATCTATGCGAAAGGAAGTTATCGGTATGAATCATTGCTGCGCTCAATCACGGAAGCGTGCTTTGATCGCTGCTACATGCCGATTCATCCCGAGACATTCTCGATAGGCCATGATAAGCTGCTCACGCATCTTGCCCTGCAGCGGAAAAACGTGCCCATGCCTAAGACGTATGTGACTACATCTATTGCCTCTACTCGGGGAATTTTGGAAAAAGTCACATATCCCATTATCATGAAATTCACGAAAGGAACACAGGGCAAAGGGGTCATGTTTGCGGAAAGCCTCACAAGCGCTTCTACATTGCTTGACGCGATGGATGTGCTGAAGCAGCCGTTAATCATTCAGGAGTACATTGAAACTGGAGGAATCGATACAAGAGCGTTTGTTGTTGGTGACCAGGTTGTCGCAGCGTGCCGAAGGTCAGCCGCCGAGGGAGATGTGAGGAGCAATATCCATGCGGGCGCTGAGGGCGAAAAAATCACGCTTGACGCGAAGTCGAGACGCATTGCTGTGGATACGGCTCAGGCTGTTGGCGCTGATGTTTGCGCTGTTGACATGGTGCAGGGCCCGCATGGCCCCTTAGTCCTTGAGGTGAATCTCAGTCCGGGATTACAGGGTATAACAAAGATTTCTGGAGTGGATATTGCGGCAAAAATCGCTGCGTTTCTCTATGAGCAGACGAGACTGCGCAAAACGAGCCAGAAAAAGGAGAAGGAAGTTGCCGTCCTTGAAGAGCTGGGTATTTTAGGCGATAAAGCGAGCACACAAAAAATCTCAGGAATGATTGTGCCTGCAGAGATGCGCGGGGAAAGATTGTTGCTTCCAAAAAATGTGACGCACGTCGCTGAACTCCGGGAGAAGGATGAGCTGCAGATCAGTGTCGAAAAGGGTAAGATTGACATAAGAAAGTTGTAGAAAAGTTCATATACTCGGTTTGCAGTCTCGCTGTCTATGATCTTTATAAAGGGATTAAAGAACCTTTCAAAAAACGATGTATTGGCTGCGGGAGGAAAAGGCGCTTCATTAGGAGAGCTCATAAAAGCAGGAATTCCTGTCCCTCCCGGGTTTGTTGTCCTCAGTTCAGCTTTTGAAACGTTTGTTAATCGGTCAGGTATTAAGGCTGAGATTGCCGCGGCGCTTGACAAGGTGGTTCATACGGAAGTGCATACGGTCGAGAGAGCTTCTGAAACTATTCAATCAGTGATTTTGAATGCTCCCATGCCAAAAGAGATCTCAACCCAGATACTGAAGGCGTTCAAGAAACTTGGAGCACAGTACGTAGCGGTGCGTTCCAGCGCAACATCTGAGGATAGTGCGTCTGCTGCGTGGGCCGGCCAGCTTGAGAGCTATTTGAACACAACAGAGAAGGAATTGTTCATGAATGTGAGGAAGTGTTGGGCTTCTTTATTCACTCCTCGGGCAATCTTCTACCGATTTGAGCAAAAATTGCAGAAGAAAGATGTATCTGTTGCCGTTGTTGTGCAGAAGATGGTTGAAAGTGAGGCTGCAGGTGTTGCGTTTTCCGTGCATCCCGTAACCCAAGATCGAAATCAGATGATTATTGAGGCCGGATTTGGTTTAGGAGAAGCTCTCGTTTCTGGACAGATCACTCCTGATAATTATGTGATTGATAAAAAGAGTTATCGAATTATAGATAAGAATGTAAATGTGCAGACAAAAGGCCGGTATCGCTCTGCGAAAGGCAATGAATGGAAGCAGCTTGGTAAAAAAGGAACATTGCAAAAGATTTCTAATGAGCAAATCATAACTTTATCAAAAATCGTTGCAAAGATTGAACAGCATTATGTTTTTCCTGTGGATGTTGAATGGGCCTTGGAGAAAAATAAGTTCTACATTGTGCAAAGTAGGCCGATAACGACGTTGAAAAAAAGAGATGAAGAAAATAGTATTCAAAACTTCACCAAACTCTTCACTCGAGATTTCTCAATGATCGCCCTTGAGATTGCAGCAATCTCGGAAAGTAGCGATGATAAACCCTGGCATCCGGGAAAAATCCCGTATCGTCCATTGAATCTTATTGGGCGCAGTGATGGCGCGAGCGCATATTGGTACAATGAGAAAGGATTAGATTGGACAAAGTCAACATTGGCATCTGCGGTTAAGAAAGATGGACGATTCATAGCGAAAGTTGAGAGAGAAGTAAGATCTGCTGTTGCGTTTTTCAAGCCAAGATATAACAAGTTCTTATCAAGAAACGAACTCCTGCAATGTATTGATGTGTTTCTACGTGCATATCCTTGGATTGAAGCCATGTGGTGGATTAAGAGCATGGACGCAAAAGAAATTGGAAAAGAGCATGGTAAGATCCTCAAATTACGTGCTGAAACAGAAACACTTTCCGCTGATACGGATATTGTGATTCGAAAATCCCTTGAGAAACTCTATCCTAAATTAGGAAGTTTATCTTCGATGATTTCGTTAGATGAATTAAGAAAGAATAAAATTCCTGCAAACTCAGTATTACAGAGACGCCTTGATGGTTTTGTGCTCGTTGATGGAAAACTCACCATGCAATCCCTAACAGAAGTTGCGAAAAAGCTTACACTCACTATTGAATCAGAGAACATTGAGACAAATGCAACGACATTAAATGGCCAAACTGCTTATCCGGGAAAAGTCAGAGGAACGGTGTGCAGAGTCATGGGCCATGGTGACTTTGGAAAAATAAAATCAGGACAGATTCTTGTTTCTCCCATGACGATGGTTGATTTTCTTCCTGAAATAAAAAAAGCAGCCGCGGTTGTAACCGATGAAGGCGGAATAACATCACACGCTGCAATTGCAGCACGAGAATTTAAGAAACCGTGCATCGTGGGGACGAAATACGCGACATCCATTCTCCGAAATGGTGATGTAGTCGAGGTTAACGCCAATTCTGGTATAATAACAATATTAAACACGAATAATACTCATCTCGCTAGTCAATTTATTTCCACTCTAGGGACTGATCAACTCTGCGCTCCACAGTTTAATTCTTCCCTGTTTGTGCAAGCGAGTGGATGGAATACTACAACATATCACAAAAAGCACTACAAGCATAACATTGGATTTCCCATCTTTCTTGGTGTTAAGGAAGGCGAAGGGTTCATGTATTATCCGTTGTCCGCAATGAAACGCTATTCTTATGAGATATTTGAGGAGTATTGTAGAAATGCAGCGATTCTAAAGGATAAAGAACAACAATTTGAAAAACTTTCCGCGAAATTTGATGTGCTTTACCGGAAAACCAATTATGCATTCATTCAGAAAACAAAGAATTCTGAACTCTATGTACTCATTGACAAAATTAGAGATCTTGTTTGGGATCTTAACACGCTTGTCAAGTTCTCTATCTATTTTGATAAGGAGATGTGTCTGGAGACAATCAATAAGACGGGTCTTAAAATTTCTGATCATCGTTTAAACGAGATATGGGAGAGGGCAACCACGCCCATTGCTCTCTCTTTCGAAAAGAGGAGAATGCTGCATCTTTTGACGCTGATTCGGGAGAACTACGCATGGGATGTCATATCCGAGAGATGTCAGTATTTTGAAGCAAATTATCACCACGTGGCATCTATTGTTGAAGTTACAAAACAGTTAAAATCCACATACAGCAATGTAAGTAAAAACCAAGCGCTAAAAATACTCCAAAAAGAGAATACAGAAGTACGGCAGCGTCACAAGGATTTCAACCAATGGTTTAAAACATTAACCAAGGATGAACGGTTGATTGTTGCGTATTTGCAGAAAGTTATTGAGTTACGGGACGAAAGAAAGGACGACTTAAACAAGGCGATTGTGCTTTTTTATAGAATAGCTCAGAAAACATTCAAAGAGGCAAATATCCCCGAGGAACTTATTTATTACTACACATTGGATGAACTAATCAAAGGAAAAGAGTACTTAATTGCAAACAAAGATTCGTTATTTAAGAGGAAGAAAGGATTTTGCGCGATAATTACTCATGATAATCAACAACACTTCGAGTACGGTTTCTATAAAGAGAACAAGCGCATTCTGGAAGAACAGTACAGGGCACAGGAAACTGCTGCGCATAGCGACAATATGCTGAAAGGCCAAACAGGCGCTTCCGGAAAAATAAGAGGCGTCGTTAAAGTCATTAGAAATCTCTTTGCAGATCAATATAAATTCAATCAAGGTGATATCTTAGTTACGGGCATGACACGACCTGAGTTTGTGCCCCTGATGAAAAAAGCATCAGGGATCATCACAGATGAGGGCGGCATTACATGCCATGCCGTGATCATCGCTCGAGAACTGAAAAAACCGTGCGTCGTAGGTACTAAGATTGCTACACAAGTGCTCAAAGATAATGATTATGTTGAAGTTGATGCGGATAAAGGTATTGTGCATGTTCTAAGACAATCTCTCATTGATATCGATGCTCTCCTTCACGCAATTCAGTCAATTCCTCAGGATATCCAAATTGTCAAGGGAGCAATATGTGGCGTGGATATAGTCTTTACCGCTTATGTAAACGCCAACAAGATCAGGGGCGTGAGATATCAAGTGCAGTATGTGTATGTTCATGACAGGCATTGTTACCAAGTCACCCCGATAGAAAGCCAAATTGCCGTCGCGAAATCTCTTATTCGATTTTCAAGATCAAATAAGAATGCGTTCAGGAAGCTCATTGCAGACGCAGAAAATTACCAACGCCGCATTGACGCGTTGTATCGCACGAAAGGCAAAAATGGATCGCTTGAAGTTTTTGTGCAACTTCGGAAAATGCTTCTTGAATGGTGGGAATACGCACTGCTTGCTGAAGACAAAGGACAGGGAATTGAGGAAGAGCTTGCGCAACTATTAAATAAACACAAAACCATGACGGAATCTCACATTAAGGATTTCATAGCCAAAGTTTCTCATCCCAAGGAGCAGTCGGCGCTTAGTAAGGAAAGACAAGCATTCTATGAATTGTGTAGGGAATACTCCTTGAAACATAGGCAGTCTGCATTCAAAAAGCTATTAAATGATTACCAACAGGAATATTTTTACACAAAAACGAATTTCGCAGAAAGAACTGTACTCACACCACAGATTATTCTGAAAGAGATTCATGATGAACTCCGCCAGCGTCCCCCTCAATCAATTGAAAAGAATCTTAAGTCAATGAAGGCACAATTCATGGCGCTACAAAGCCAACGCAGATCTTTGATTGAACGAGCCAAGCTAAGTTCGCTGGAATTGCAGAGTGTGGAATTTGCCCAAGAATTCTCCGCATTTGTTGATGACAGGAAGACTTCTATGCTGAAAAATAATTATTACTACTTTGACATGCTGCATAGACTCTGTGAGGATCGAGGACTTCAGTATGAAGATATAGGAGCCTACACAAGCGAGGAAATTTTGGAAATACTCAGAGGGACAAAGAAGATCAATCCACATGAATCCCAAAGGAGAAGGCAAAACACGTTTGTTGTCTACGGGACTGGACAGAAACCACAAATTTTCGTGGGGGAGCATGCAAAAAGGTTGTATGACGCTGCAAAGGTAAATCCCGAAGGCGACTCCGTGCGCGGCAGTGTGGCATGCAAAGGGGATGCAAATATTCGCGGTTATGTGAAAATCGTTAAGGATCCGTCGATTGATAGGCTTGTAAAAGGCGAGATTCTTGTGACGCACATGACCCGCACAGAATTTGTTCCCTTGATGAAGAACGCAGCTGCAATAATCACGGATGAAGGTGGCATAGCATGTCATGCGGCGATTGTGTCCCGTGAAATGGGAGTGCCCTGCATTATTGGTACAAGAAACGCTACTGCGGTGCTTAAGGACGGTGATCTCGTTGAAGTCAACGCGAACACAGGCACCGTCACGAAAATCAAGAGCCCCTATAAAGCCAAGAAATAGTCTTTATAGCCCTTATAAACCCATATCGCAATCGATAGTTTTATAAAGAATTTCACTTTCTTTAGTACTGAATTTTACGAATTTCACAATGCAAAAACTTCGACGATTGAGTGTGTAAAGTCATGGCAGAAGAGAGCTACGGCGCAAAGGACATTCAGGTGTTAGCAGGCCTTGAAGCCGTTAGAAAACGCCCAGCAATGTACATTGGTTCTACAGGAGCCCGCGGCTTACATCACCTTGTATATGAAGTTGTGGATAATTCGATTGATGAGGCTATGGCGGGCCATTGCAAGGCGATTAGTGTCATGATTCATGAGGATGGCAGCGTAACCGTTATTGATGATGGTCGCGGCATTCCAATAGATACACATGCACAGTACAACATGCCTGCACTACAAGTCATTATGACGAAGCTCCATGCTGGCGGAAAGTTTGACAAATCCGCGTACAAAGTCTCCGGAGGCTTGCATGGTGTTGGCATTTCTGTTGTCAGCGCGCTTTCGAAAAAACTGATTGTTGAAGTGAAGCGGGATGGAAAGAAAGTCAGGCAGGAGTATTCGTTAGGAGAGCCAACATCTGATATGCGTGTGCTTGGGCAAAGCTCAGAACAGGGAACTACGATTCGTTTCTGGCCGGATGATGGCATTCTCACTGAAACGGTCTTCTCATTTGACATCCTCTCAAGCAGATTGAGAGAGCTAGCATTCTTAAATAAAGGTGTAACAATAAGCATTCAGGATGAGCGCTCTGGTAAAGAGCACACATTCTTTTATGAAGGCGGCATTACAAGCTTCGTTGAGTATCTCAATCAGAATAAAAACAAGCTGCACCCCATCATCTCGTTCATGAAGGGAAAGGATGGCACGGATGTGGATATTGCCATTCAGTACAATGACACATATACAGAGCAGGTTTTCTCGTTTTGCAATAATATTAACACGATTGAAGGAGGAACGCACCTCTCTGGTTTTAAGTCCGCGTTGACAAGAACATTGAATCAATACGCGGAGAAGCATAAGTACAAGGACGCGAAGCTTTCAAGTGATGATGTGAGGGAAGGATTAACGGCAGTGATTTCTGTAAAAGTCCAAAATCCTCA
>CAZHJH010000031.1:3651-13849 GCA_964533475.1 uncultured Methanosarcinales archaeon | reverse complement strand
CCCGAACGTAGCCCGTTTGACCGCTCCGGCATCCCCGCGGGTTGAGAAATGCAATCCTAACGTGTTATTTAAGTTTTGCTAACGGTACTTCCCTGATAAATCATTCCACCGTATCCTCAAAAGATCAAGCATCATCTTCATGGGATCTCTTAAAATTCGCACTTTAGAATTCGGATCATTTCTCCATGACACCGGAACCTCTTTGATGGAATAGCCATGTTTTTGTGCAAGGTAGAGTAATTCGACGTCAAACGCCCAACCGTGCAAACGCTGCTGTTTGACAAGCTTCTTTGCAATGGCTGTTTTGAACAGCTTGAATCCGCATTGTGTATCTTTTATTCCTTTTACTGCCAGCATGCGAACGAGTAATGGGAAGAGTTTTCCCATTGAGCTTCTCAGGAAAGGCTGTGGCTTCGTTATTTTCGATTCTGGAAGGTTCCTTGAACCGATTACGAGGTCATAGTTAAGATACTGGGAAAACAAATCAAGGGTATGTATGGGTGTGGAATGGTCCGCGTCGCAGAATAACACGTAAGGCATTTTTGCCGCGAGAATGCCTTTTTTTACGGCGCTGCCTTTGCCCTCATTACCGCTTCCACGAATGACTCGTACAGGTGCCTTGCTTTGGGTTGCGGCGTTACGAGCAACAGACGCCGTGCTATCCGCGCTTCCGTCATCAACTACAATTATCTCGTAAACGATATTTCGCTTCCTGCAGTATGCTATGATATCTGTCAATGTCTTTCGAATTCGTTTCTCTTCATTATATGCGGGAATAACGATTGAAAGCCTCACACAGTAACTAAAAGTTAGGTTATATAAATATTATATGAAGCGATTTACTAATTACTAGTAAGAATGGTGTGGTATCGAATATAATCCGAAACATTTTAAACTGTGAGAGGATCCTTATAAAAGAACGAGCAAAATAAGCACGGTTCCCGCAAGAAAAGGAGGGCTGTGGTCAAACACCATCAAAAAGTAACAACGGTCTATAAACTGCCTATAATGTGTTAATAGCTATCAAAGGTGCCTTGTACTGCATAAAAAAGCCGTTTTTTGCGAAATGTTTATAAGCCAGTTTTTTCTCTATGCCTAAATAGCCAGTTAGAACTATCAAATATAGGCTCTCCAATGGGTATATTGGAGTGTCTAGAGTACGCGGAAAGGCTTAAATACGAAAAACCTTTCACTGGCATAAAACTCAATGAGAGGGGTGTAACAATCACCCAACCACAAGGAGGTGTGTAGATTGAGACTAAGTAAAGCGATTAAGAAGGTCGCTGCAGTCGGCATTGGTGCATCAATGATCGGAGCTACACTATTCGGTGCAGCAGCAGCAAACCTAAGCGAGTATCCGTCGCCGTTCGTCATGGACGGTAAGTTTAACGGCATTCTCGTTGTAGGAACTGGAGGAACGGATGCGGCCGGACTCGCAGCCGATATTATCGGCGTGACCGACATCATCAGCAGCCTGCAGTTTGCAAGCACGACACCTGGAACCGGTGCGAAGAAATCAGTAACGGTGCAGGGAGACTCGTGGAAAGTAGGAACCGCAACGAAGAAGCTTGAGATAAGCAACGAATGGACGAACAGTTCTGGAAGCCGAGAAAACTTCAAGAGCCAAATTGACTTCATCGATGATGGCGATTTGGACGCTTTGAAATCCGGAAGCATTGACAACACGAAAGGAAACGCCGCATACAACCAGTATCTGCGATTCCGCAATACGACAACCGGCGGCGCGAAAGACACAGGATATGTCGTCTACAAGGAAGATAGCGACAACAATGTCGGAGACTTCCTCTTCTTTAAGAGCAGCCAGGAAATTGCGCAGTATGAGATGGAGCTTACATCTTCATTTGACGCAGATGTCGAGGATTCCTCAGGGTCAATTACCTCAACAGGAACCTACCTGACGGATTATGAAGATGAGACCGTCACCATACTTGGCAAGGAGTACACGATCGTGAAAGCACGAGTGCCAACATCTGGTCAGCCATGGGGCATTGAGCTTACCTTAATGGGTGGAGCCGTAAAGGATATCCTCCAAGAAGGCGAGACAAAGACGTACACGATTGCAGGCAAGCCATACGAGGTTACTGTTGACGCAATTACGGATCAAGGCACAATCATTGCCAAGTTCACCGTGAACGGCGAATCAACGAAATCAATTTCAGATGGCGACTCTGACAAACTTGCTGATGGAACAGAGATTGGAGTAACTGATCTTATTCCAAACGAGGCAGGAGACGTCACCCAAGATTTGGTTGAGTTCTTCATCGGAGCCCAAAAGCTCGTGCTGAAGGATACGAACATCAGCGTTACAGGAACGGGAGACACTGCAATCAAAGTGAATGATGAAAGCATTGATGGTTCACTAGCAACTATCAAAGGTACATCGTCCAGTACTGAGATTCAGATTAACAACATACTCGTGAACATGGAATCTGATGACGACTACTATGTGCCAGCAGGCAAGAAACTCAGTGAAGTCATAACAGCTGAAGGCGATGAGAAAGAGATTCTCTTCACAAACAACTGGGACATTGAGTACCTCGGCCTAGAAGAAGTAGAGACAGAAGAGATCAGCATCAAGACGAGTGGTAAGGACAAGTACAAGCTCAGCTTTATGGACTGGGGCGGAAATCTTGTACAAGCTCCATTAGCGTACACGTCCGGAGCAGGCGTCCTGAAAATGGGAGACGATGATGATGACTTTATCATCAACGAAAGCAGAAACATCAGCAAGGACGACTACTTCGTCATAACAGACTCGACGAAAGATGCTGGAGAGCGACCAACGTATCTGTTGAGATACAAGGGAGCTGATAAGTCAACCGATGAAAACCCGAAGTTCAAGATTGAGAATGTCGGTTCGAAAGAGACACTTGAGAAGACGTACACTGCAGCGGGCGGATCTGCTACGGCAACCTTCAACATTGGAGGAGGCTCATACAAGGTTGAGAATCATGAAGCAATTACAGGCAACGACTTCTCAATCAAGGTGGACCTGGATGGAGACGCAACCATTAACGAGTCAAACGCGGTCTCAATAACCACACGAGCGGGAGCCCAAATCCAAATTGGAGGCAACCAGACCGGCGGAACCACATCAGAGCATTTGGCGGATAAGTTGAACGTAACTATATTCACGCCTGATTCGGATGACTATGAGGACTTGATTCCGGGGAACATCCAATACAACATCTCGTCAACGTCTGACATAGAAGTTGACCTGACGAAGAAGGATGTGTATCAGCTTGTGACTCCAGACGACGAGGACAATGTGCAGTACGGATATACCTCACTTGGTGCGTTCATCAAATACACGAACCCATCAAGCGACCCCGATGAGCTCATCATCGACTATCCAGAAGCGCAGAGACTGCCTCAGGTGTACATCACCTCGGGAGCATCCTCGAGTTCAGGTGGCGTAGGAGCGGGCTCTGAAAACGTCAACATCAACAAGATTGAAGTTGGCGCTGCAAAGCTCGACAAGGACGTCAGCTCAGCGGATCTCGCGGCGAACAACGTGCTATCCATCGGTGGATCTTGCGTCAACGCTATCAGCGCAGAGATCATGGGTCTTGAAGCAGGAACCTGTGGCGCGGCCTCAGGAATCCCGCAAAACAAGGCTTTGATCAAGCTGTTCGAGAACGGTGAGAAGGTTTCCATGGTCATCGCAGGTTGGACTGCTGAAGACACACAGAGAGCATCACGAGTCCTTGCGAATTACGAGGACTATGCGCTCAGTGGCATGGAAGTCGAAGTGACTGGAACGAGCTTGTCTGACATCTCCGTAGGAGCACCTTCCCCAGTGATGGAAGAAGAAGAAGCCCCTGCTGAAGACGAAGCAGCTGAATAAGGCTAACGCCTTTTTTTCTTTTTATTTTTTTATTTAACTTTGATGCGAATTCTGGGAGATTGATTGGGAGTAAAGTATCCAAATAAGGCTCTTTGCGAACTCCATGCAATCCCTGTCTTTGCGAGCCAGCCATGGCGGCGGCGAGGGAGGGGATGGTTGCCGAGCGAAGCGAGCGCAACTAGGAAAATCCATGATTTTCCGTGCTCCATACGGGAATCCCGAGCAGGGCATTTTGTGCAGCAAAATGACCGTCGCCCGCCATGATTGGCTGGCTCATCCTAAATACCTGCCGCCTGACTGTGATTTTATCAACAACATTTAAATAGAAAACGTGCTCAAAACCCCTAAAAAGGAGGTTTCTCATATGAAAACAGGACTATGGATACTGTGTGTACTTACATTGTTTATTGTGGCATGCGCGCCTACAACGCCGGAGGCACCGCCAACCGCGCCAGCCCCGGAACCGCCCCAGGAACAGGTTACAGAGCCCGTAACACCCGCCCCAGAACCTACTAAGGAGATCGACTCCCCAACGAGAGAGCTCCTTGCCAAACATGAAAAAGTGACGAGTTATAGCTACGGATTCGGAGAGCTCAACCAGCGTGATAAGATAAACGTCAAAGGCGATCTCATACGCATTGATCTCAGCGAGCGCAGGGGGAAAAATGATGAGGAGCGATATGATATTGTGTTTCTCGATGTGAAGGCGAAGACCGCCAAAGGAACCTGTGAGGCCAGCATCTGTGAACCGAAGTATTACAAAACGTATGTCGAGGCCGTCTATGGAGCGCATGACATCGAAAAACTTCCCTTGGCGTATTTGGGAGACATCGCGTATGCAGAGCGGGGCAAGAACACGCAGCTTCTTGAGAATAGAAAAACACAGGAAGTCCTTGTCGAGATGAAGGATGGCAGCACAGGAACGATGTGGCTGGACGAGTTTTATGGCTTCCCGTTCCAGATCGAGCTGACAAAAAACGACAAGAAAACAACAATAACGTTCTATGATGTAGCCATTAACAACCTCAACGATGCTGATGTGAAGGTGCCTTCAAGCTTTACGCTGCGCCAATGAACGGACTCCAACATTTTGCCCTGATAACAGGGCTTCTTATTCTTATTGCTTCATTTCTTATTTTCCAGAATGCATTAACGGATATACCGCCGCCAGAACCAACTCCGCTTGACTATGTGATTCCTGAAGTCCCTTTAGCGCCGCCCGTGCCGGAAGAGGTATTTATTCCAGAAGATTCTCAGCAAGAGGTCTTTGTCGAGATAAAAAACCTTCAATTCCAGCCTAAGGTCATAACCATACTGCCCGGGACAACCATAACCTGGATTAACAAGGACGAGCTTCCGGGAAGCCCGGGAAGGGCAAGAACACACATGATAAAAGGATTCGCCGGATTCAGAAGCGAACGCCTTGAACTCAACCAAAGTTACAGCTATACGTTCACTGAGGTCGGGGAATACCGCTACATAGACACAATCTTCACAAAACAAATGGAAGGAACGGTTGTCGTTTCCGAGAAGGCTCTGGATGCTGTCACGGGAAATGTCATTCTGAATGTGCCATCGTCTCTCGGCCCGGGAACGTTAGTCATGGTCGTATTCTTCGTGAGCATGGCCGGAGCGCTCATTGTTACTCACAGACATGCTTAAACGGCAAAACCATAGAAGATGTTGTGCTTGCTCCGCGTGATCTTCACTTTGACTTTTTGCTTACCCTGAGGACATTTCAGCACGGTAATGCAGCGATCCTTCGCAACCGCAATGACCTCCCCGGGCAATCTCCCCGGGCATTTCACGTCCGCTTCCACAATGTCCCCTTTCTGAAAAGGCTTAGGAAGCTTCGCGCTTGGCACAATGTCAAATTTTGGATGCAGGTCAAATCCCTTCTCGCGCTCGAGTTCATCGAGGTAGTTATAGAAAGCGTTCCACGGGAGCTCTTTAGCCGGCTTTTTTCCATACTCATACGATAAGAAATTCTGAATCCCGATTTTCACTGGAAATTTTCCCTGAATGGACTTCGCAAAGTCTATAATCAACGGGATTTCTGCGTCATTAATGCCCATCATGAGAACCGGGGCAATGACAATCTCAAAATGCCTCGCGGCATAGCGCACATTGTCTTTTATATGCTCTATGTTAATGGGAGCGCCTTCAACTTTTTTTGCCTTATCTGGCGTCATGGCGTGCAGGGAAACGCTGCATTGGTCTAATCCTGCCGCGGCTAATTCATCGACGAGTTTTTTGCTTAAGAGCACTGCATTCGTGTATATCGCGACGGTTTTTACCCCTTTTATTTTTTTAAGGTCACGCACGAGCGGGGCAAGATCATGGTACAATGTCGGATCCCCATGCGGATTAATCACGATATGAATATTCTCCGTATTCTTGAACGCGACAACCTTTTCAGTCTCCTGAACAAGATAGTCTTTTTCAACAATGAAATCACGCTCGCGCCTTCCCATATCCACCGAACAGAAGATGCAATCGATATTGCAACCGGTTATAGGCTTGAGGTCGATGACATTCGTGTTTCTGTCCACAATGCCAAAGTAGAGCGTGCCCAGAAGCGGAATCCCCGAGTTTTTATGGATGTATGTTGTCTCATTTTTCTTGATCCTGTTTATTAAGTGGGGAAAATGCTTTTGCAGAAGGGTATTGAGCGCATGCTCAGCCACATACTGCTTTTCGGTTTTGAACACGAGCTCTTTTTTCCTCACTTCAACGATGCCTGAAGCCTCAATTTCATCCTGAGGCACATCAAAATAGTACAGCGTGAGGAAGTTAAACCGCACGTATTCTGGCTTTGCATCGAACGTAAAGTCCTGAAAGGAGAGTGTAACCATTATTTACGAGAAGCGCAGCGGTCTTTTAAAGGTTATGTTCAAGCATGATTCCAATTCTGATACCTTGGAAGACTTTTCTACGTGCGCATCTCCAGGCCAGCAAATGTAAATCTTAATAAAGAATCCACAGAACGGTGTTTCATGAATTGGCAGAAACGAGGAGGGCGGCACATCCATTGGGGAAGTCCTTCGTTGCATTTGACTTCAGGATTAAGGCGAAGAATTGCTGCTGTTCAGCCATATGTTTCTTTTCGGGGTAAGCGCGTGCTGGACATCGGATGCGGAGCAGGCATCTTTCTCAAAAGCTTCAAAAAGCTTGGCGCTCGTGCATATGGTGTGGATATCGACAGAGAGAAGATTCGAAAAGTGCCATTTGCAGTTTATGGCAATGCCGAGCAGCTCCCTTTCAAAGATGATGTCTTCGATATCGTATGGTCGCATGAAGTTCTTGAACACGTCGATGATGATAAGAAAGCGGCAGTGGAATCGTTTAGGGTGCTTAAGCCCGGAGGGTATCTCATTGTGTTTGCGCCGAATAGAGCGTGGCCGTTCGAAACTCATGGGATTTATGTCGGCAAGAAATATATTTTTGGAAATATCCCTCTGATCCCATGGCTTCCAAAATGGATGACCCGAAGACTCACGCCCCATGTAAGAAATTACACCAATAAGCAATTACGGTCTCTTTTTCTTGGCGGCAAGGTTATTCTTCATAAGCATGTTTACCCTGGATTTGATAAACTGTCAAGACATTCGAAAGCCCTTGGTCAAATACTACAATTCTTCTTTCATAATCTGGAGCGGCGTTTTCACCACCTTGGCATATCTCATGTTTTAATAGTGCAAAAACCAAAGCGTAATCCAATAGCACGCTCGGATTTGGTATTCCTCGGGCACAATTAAGCTTAAATAATAGCAGTGCTGCCTTCGGAAGGGGGAATAATGGACGATCACATTAAAATTACGTATGAGACGCTGTTTGAGCTGCTGAGAAAAGAGAAAAGCAGCGCGGATATCCATAAAGTACCTTCTTCGTTCTACACAGATGTTGCGCATTATATCCAAGAGAAAATGATGATTATTGAGCAGGGCCAGCATAAGCTTGATCTTTTCTCTGCTACGGAGCGCGAGAACGTGCAGCAGCAGCTCAAGAACATCCATAGAATCCTTAAAGAGGTTTATGAACGGCGTGAGAAGAAGATCATGGAGCTCGCGCTCGCGAAGTCCATCACCCAAAGCCCGCTCATCGACGTAACCGCGCTGCTTCCTGAAGAACGGGAGCTGTTCGAGGATGCCGTGCATCTCTTTACACAATACCGGAGCAAACTCCTTCACAATATCCTGCTTGGCAAATATCCTTTAGCGACGGAGCAAAAAGCCGATACCAAAATAGTTCGATTCCTCAATCCTGTGCCAAAGTTTGTGGGCAAAGAACTCGAAAGCTATGGCCCATTTCAAGAAGATGATATCGCGAATCTTCCCCTGAAAATCGCGGACATTCTCATCAAGAAAGGCTCTGTTGAGGAGATCAGGGAAGGCGATGCGGAGAAAAAGTTTATATAAGGATTAGATATTTGCTCTCTTTATGAGTGTTCTGGGTGCAGTAACCGCTGATACGGATCTCGCACATCAAGCGCCGTTATTAGCGCGTATGCTCCAACTCACCAAAAACACGTTAGACGCACCAACACTCTCTGTAACTTCTGAGTCATTGCATAACCTTATAGAAAGAATGTGCAGCGTTCTTCCCCAAGATTACACCCCTGATGTCTTTGAAGGGCTGAGATCTGCTGACGCTATTCATGGCGTGCTTGAGTTCCTTGCTGATCAGGGTGTGCTCACACGAGATCGTGGTGCATATGTGACCACAGACGGTCTCAATCGCGCGGATGGAATGGCACATTTTAATGGCCCGTATTCCGCAGCATTAAAGGCCGTGCTTCCCGGATGGCATGAAGCGCAGTATGAGGCGCGGTTTCCGTATTAACGCCACAGCAAGCTTTTTAAATACACCGTGATCCCTGATTCTTATGAAGAAACCGAAAGAAGTGAACCGGTATTGCCCGTTTTGCAAGAAACATACTTCACATAAAGTTTCTCAATCGAAGAAAAGGCAGGCGAGCTCATTGACGTACGGAAGCAAGTACAGAGCACGTCTTCGAGGAAAAGCCCGCGGCCTTGGCAACCTTGGAAGATATTCCAAACCTGCAGTCACGAAATTCAAACGCGCCGGAAAAAAATCAACGAAGAAGACGGATCTTCGGTATGAATGCAAGGTATGCAAGAAGCAGCACACGCAGAAGAAAGGGTTCAGGGCAAAGCGCGTTGAGTTTGTGTAAAATTCTAAATAACTCTGATGATCAAATTAAAATCTTCTCTGAGTTGCTCGTCTTCAATGCTGACATCTATGACCTCATACGTTCCTTTGGTTTCAAACGTGTATGACCAATTAGCTCCGGAACGGACTGCTGCGGAAGAGAATCTGTCCTTCGTGTTTTTACGATTCCAGCCGATGAGCGAATGCCCCTGCTGCGTGAGATCATTGTTTATGAATTCAAGCGTTTCTCCTCTGGGGATGGTAATATTGTTGGGTAGAAAACCAAGCTCATCGATTAGGATTTGGGGATTCTTCGGTTCCTCAACGACGGGAGTTTCTTCGATTGGTTCTTCCTCCTCAGCTTCTGGCCCCTCAACAATGGGCTCAGGCGTTTCTTCTACAGGAATTTCTTCAATGGGGACTTCAGGCTCTTGAACAACGACTTGCTGGGGAAATGCTGGAGCGCATGCTACGAGAAGCACAATGCACACAAGGATTGCTGCTATTCTCATTTCTTCACGCTCTTGCAGGGCTGATCCGCGTACGCGCAAATGACACAATGCGCGTCTCGTGGGCATGGGATGATCATGCCGCAGCCTCTGCAGCTATAAAATGGCAATACCCCCCGATCTGGAGCCTTAATGTCCTGCGTATGCTTACAGTCAGGGCATGTGATGCGCATGGAAATCCAAAATGCACTGGCTTTTAAAAACCTTAGCTCGAAACCTTTATAAACGAACGGAAACCTCTTTTACCTTATGAAAGCCGTCATCGCGCACTTCAGGCAAAACCGGCATAGGACCGTTGGGAATCACATGATCGTGAGGGTAGACGGTGTAGAAGATCGAAAAAAAGCTTCTGACCTCCTTGGAAAAACCGTAGTGTGGAAAAGTCCAAAAGGAAAAGAAATCAAGGGAAAAGTCGCTGCTCCTCATGGGAATAAAGGCGCAGTCCGCGTCATCTTTGAGAAAGGCATGCCGGGACAGAGCATCACGCAGCATGTTGAGATTAGTTGAGTTCTCGATATATTTTTAGAGTTATGATGTGATTACGATTTCGATTGCAACACCCCAACTGGCTTCGGACGGCCTTCGGCCTCCGCGGGAGCCCGGAGGGCGCGTCCCCACCCGCGGCCTCGCCAGTGGTGTTGCATACATT
>CAZHJH010000031.1:0-3641 GCA_964533475.1 uncultured Methanosarcinales archaeon | reverse complement strand
TCCTTATTCGGTTCTTATGAGTTCTTCTTAATGTCGTGACATCACCATGGAGATTCGCATGGAACCTTCTGCTCTGGTCAAGCTCGCGCAATAATAAGTCACGCTGCTTAGCGTCTTTGGGAGTTGCGTGTTTTTTATGATCAATATCCCTTATACGCCCTCTGAGATCGGACTCCAAGGTTCGAATGGATGCGGCGAGCTTCATGTTTTTTATGGCGATAATCGAAGCGAGCGCGTGCAATAACTCAACCTCCTGCTTCATGCGGTTAACGCGCTGCACAATATCCGTTGTATAATGCCTGTGCTGCTCAGACTGGATGAGGATCTGTGCTGTTTCCAGAATTTTTTTTGAAAGGTCAATATCGCTTGATAGGATTGACAGGGCTGCCATACCACACCTCGTTTTCAAGGATTGAGCGCATCTTGTTTAAAAAGATTTCCCACCGGAATGTTTTTATTTGCTCTTATACTTCTCTGATTATGGAAGAAAAAGAATCCATGGGGATCGTAGAAATAGAAGGATTTGGAGGAGAGGGAGGATTTAGGGCAAACACGCTTGAAAAGATTCTTGTTAATGTTTGTACCCCCTTAGGGGTTGTGTGTTATAAAGCATTCCCCTTCGTCCGTTATTTTGAAATTGGCGATTTTGAGCCACAACCTTTCCGAGAGGAATTCATGTGGCTCTGCAGGGAGAATATTGCAGCATATGAACATCTCATTGGGTTAAAGAGGCATTACGGCGGCAACATTCCTCAGGAGATAAGAGAAGTAGCTGGTCAAACCGTATGCGGGAAGATATGGCTGAAAGTGGCGTATTTCCGAAGATAGGCCATAGAAAAGTTTAAATACTGTTTTGGCTCGAACAGCTCAAAGAGGGATAGATTGAAAGCACTGAAGCGATTCACCATTCTCGGCGTGTTGGCGGCTGTTGCGAGCTTGCAGGTTGTGCATGCTGATATCATTCCGAGATTTATCACAGATAATCTTCACAATTGGTTTACACTGGGTGTCCAAGATTGGTTCTTGAAGGTTTTGCTATGGGTGCTCATCTTCTGTATCATGTACGTTGGGGCAATCAAGATCCCAGCATTTAACGATCACAAGAACATCGTCATCGCAGTCGCTTTTGTCATTGCAACGTTAAGCGCAGTCATGGCACCACCAGGCATGCTTCGCAGCATCGCGCAAAGTTACGGATTCCTCTCAAATGCAATTCTCCTGCTGATTCCCGTTGCGGGCGGTTTGTACCTCGCGCACACATTCGATAAGTCCACTGGATGGGGCAGAGGAATGCGGGCGTTAATATTCGCAATAGCCGCATGGATGATAGGCAGCGCGGCTATTTATGTTCAACAAACGGGCGCGGGACAGTGGTCGTGGAAGGATCTCTTTGACCTTTCCACAACAATACTCTTTGTCCTTGCTATTGCAAATTTGGTAATGGCATTTAAGGGGAGCGGGACGACACCCTCTCCAACCACGCCAGAAGCTAAAGCAGAGCAAAAAGCGGAATCGCAAAAAGCGCAGAAACAGGTTGCCGAGGCTGATGCGGAGGAAAAGGAGTTAGAAGCGGAAGAGAAAAAGGAAAAGCAAGCCCAACAACGACTATTAAGAGATCTTGAAAAGATTAGGCAAAGGGATGTCCATGAGGTGGACAAACAGATTCAGGACCTCACGTTAATTATCAACGCGCTCCAACAGGGTATAATCCCAGATGACGCAAGGAAAAAAGTCAACAAAGCGATTGCTAGCCTCAAAGAGGAGATCAGCAGAGAGGATGATTTTGAAGCTCAATTTGTTCGGCGTTATGGCGAATTTCAAAATGTAGTTAAGACTGATTTTTCCATATTAAAAAAAATAGGGGATGCGGCTTCCTTTAATGAGATGACCGTTAAGTTAAGAGATGTAATGAATGCCAACGATGGATCATATCATTGGAGGACTCCCGCGCCCGATCGCTTGCATAAAATACATGCTGCATTAGGAGGGCCTCACGCAGCTGCTGGGCTCATGCCTACTGCAACACTCAAAGCGCTTTTTAGCGAAATAAACGAGATACACATGAATGTGGATGCCGCAATACGAACGGATGTAGATCAGCTCAAACAGCACCAGCGAAATTATGAGGCAGTTGTGAATGATGGAATTGAGCGTTATGAGGCGAGAGATAGGAGCGCGGTTCAAGCCTTCACAAGTGCTCGCGAGGAGAAGAAAGAGCAGCAAAAAATCCTCAAAGATCTTGGGGGAGTCACGAAAATGGCAAGGGATTGGACGAATCACGCCCTACATGATTTGGAAAAGTTTAGAAAAAATTCGAATCTGAATACCTCAAGAGTTCTGGCGTGGTTAAAAAAAGTCGATCAGCTATAAAGCTACATTTATATATCCATTATTCTGAAAGCAGGCTATGGGATTAAAGGGTAGTGTGCGGAGAGTTGGAGTCCTGCTTCTGATAACTCTTCTAAGTCTGCCTCTAACCCTTGCCGCCCTCATCCCTGCCATTGTTACAGATAACCTCCGCGTCTGGTTCGGATCCGGTCTGGGTCTCGATCAGGTATGGGTTGTTCGGTTTATGCTCTTCATTCTCCTTTACGCGATTATCTACTTTGGTGCGAGCAAGGTGTTCAAAGAACATCAAAATATCTCCATCACGGTTTCAATTGTGCTCGGGCTGCTCGGGTCACTTACGGCTCCACCAGACATGCTTATGTCGATTGCCACAACATATGGGTTGCTCGGGAATGTTCTTTTCCTCTTGGCGCCTGTTTTTGCAGGGTTGTATGTGGCCCATAAACTCAATACGGGCGGAGCGTATGGTCATGTCATTCGCGCGTTCATTTTCTTCATGCTCGCATGGTTACTTTCAACAGGGCTCACTATGTACGACATGCAGTGGAGCATGGGCAGTTTCGAGTTTTCAGACGGAGTACAGCTCGCGATGACTGCGTTTATTATCCTGGGCATATGGTCGTTGATAAAAGGATCCGGAGAAGCAACCAGGGGAGAGTTCTCATCAAGCTCCGGATCTGGCTTTTTCAGAAGCAGCAGGGATCGTGGCCGTGGAATTATGGGAAAGATAGGAGATTGGCGGCGGAATACGAAACCAAAAAACCATTGGTGGCAGTTTTGGAGGAGGAAAATGACTCCCGAACAGGAAGCGGATGCTGCCCTCGAAACAACAGATGTTGCCCAAATTGGACAGACAACATCCCAGATTGACAGAGCTATAGCAGAAAATCGCCAGGATGAAGAAGCGGAAGATACTCAGGCAGGCCAGGTGGCAACTACTGAAGATAACATAGCGGGGGAAGAAGAACAAGAGTTGGGGGTATTAGCTGCAGATTTGGGGGGTTTATCGGGTGCACCTCAAGAAAAAAAGGAGGCTATCGTAACTGATATGAAACGTAGAATTAGCACTCTAAAAAGATGGGATGCTGAGGATAGAGAGCTCATTAAAACTCTTGAAAACATCGAAGGACACATTAAAAAAACAGAAGAAAAACCAATGTTGATTGTGAGATGGGCTCGGAAAAACTTGCGAGACCAAGTAACGAAGCTGGCGAATATTGAATTAAAGAAGATTGAAAAGCGTAAAGACGAAATTATGAAAAGCGAGGGTAAAATAACTGAGAAGGACATGA
>CAZHJH010000030.1:0-14184 GCA_964533475.1 uncultured Methanosarcinales archaeon | reverse complement strand
AGAGCGTATTCTTGAAGGAGATCCGGTGCATGAAGTTAACGAAATCCGTGCAGACCTCTTACCAGGTCAGTTCAGGCAAATAGGAGATCCAAGAGTTGCAGCCCGAAAGCATTTCAAACATGGGGAGTATATTCCTATTCCCGTTCCTGAAAGCTGGGAAGCGGCGGTTGCCTTGCCTCAGTCGCCTCTTGAACTGATCACGACGAGATTAGACGAAAAGCTGCATACCGCCCAGCCCGAGAATATACACGCACTAGGGTTTCAATGGATACCTCCATGGGTTCGATCCCGTGATAATCGTAGGCGGTATGTTCCCTTTGTTTTTCTTTTTGAAGCAGGACGCTACTATGCATACATGGCCCAGTTGGGAACAATACTGAAAGGTTATGCTGCAGCAAAGAGAGTGAGTCGTGAGGGAGGGGTATTTGCTGTTACGATCCCATCCAAAGAAGAAAAGGATGATCAATACGTGATCAAGCTTGAGCATGTTCCGTTTCTTGAGCCAAGAGACCGGAAAGCGCATGTTTGGTTTTTGGGCACGAGTCAGGGAAGCCATCACCCGTTGCATAAATTTTTTAATTTTGGCTTTAAGTTTGAGTCTCAAACTATACCCAGCGATGTCCAGGTATTCTATCCGCATGAGATCGCGGCATACCATCTCATCGTTGCTACTGAAGGACGACCCAGCCGGGCAAATTACATTCCACTCCAAACCTCTCCGTTTCCGATGCCCTCCCAAGAAGGCGCCGAGTTTTACAGGAGGTTGCTGCATAATTCCGTAATATTCGATCCTACCATCACTGATCAAAAGAATCCCGAAAAACTGAGAGCCCTGCATATTAATGAAGTCAGCCGCCTGTTGGCTTTGTACGTGGCACGACGGGGCAGCGCCCATGCGTTCTGGGACTTATCACGCGATGGACCGATCAAAGACTATGATTACAGCATTCCACGATGACGCTGCAGCATCTCGAGGCGATTGTTGAAGAAGCCGGGTATCGGTATGATCGACCGTGGATCTCATTGCGCGGCCTTGGCGGATTCTATGTTGCGGGATATGAGCATCATTTCTCATCAAAGCGTCAGAAACGAAAGGAAGCTAAGGCGCTCTATCGAAGGCTAAAGGCAAAATTCGGAGATCGGGTTACATTTCCCATATCGGAAGAATGGGAAGTCAAGGAGAACTTCTATAACACGATTCAAGTACGGCTGCCTAGAACCCAACGAGAATTGCTCCCTGAGGAGTTTATTGCACAAGGGAGGGTAACCGCACACTACAAGCGCCAGCTTCAGGACCGCACAGTCACGCCAGGAAGCGTTGTAACGCTTGATGAGTGCGCTGTTGAAATTCTCAAAAAAAGAACATATTTTGAGCAGCAGCGGGCTGCGCTCGACGACCGGCTTAGAGTAGCCGTTGCTCCGCTGTACAAAAGCAAGGCATCAATCACAAAAGCATTGGGAGACTGGTATGACGCAGTAACTGAGTTTTACACTGGCCACGCGGAGGGAGAAACGCTCACAGATCACGTCGCTCAGCTGCCATTTTTCAAGCGCATATCCCCCCAAAACCAACAACCACTTGTTCATGCCGCTGAAAAAATGTTTACAGAACTCATCGCGTTCAACACCGCACACGCGGCGTATGGAAAGCATGTGATCACGTTCAGAGACCGCAATGAAAAAAATGCGACTACGCAGCGGGCATACGAGTTTAACGCGCATCTTCGATCGGACATCATGAGATCTTCACGTCCCATGACGTTTGATGAATGGAATGGGCTTCCGTTTCTCTTTATGGACATTGAAATTCCAAGATTCACGGACGACGACCGTGAGATCTCGCATGTGGGGATGCATTATGTTACACAAGGAAGACACATCAAGATATTGCACACGCTCCGTGATCCGGGCGTGAAAAAAATTCGAGGGTACAGGATTCGTGTGCATGAGAACGAGGCAGCGCTTATTGATGCGGTTGTCGATTCCATTCAAACCATAGACCCCTACTGGATCATCGCGTATAATGCAAAATTCGATCTTATTCAGCTGCGGGAAAACCTCGCGGGAGAAGCGTTCGGAATCTCGAACCGGGAGCGCGCCCCAACAAAAGATGTGGCTATTCCCATGTTTGAGCGCGTGGGCATCACGGGAAGGCAAGTGGTCTGCGAATGGCTCCTGGCAAGGACGGGATACAAAGACCTTCCGAACAGAAAATTTGAATTAACATCACAAACGGCGCTCGGTGGAGACGGCCTGCACAAAAGCATCACGTATACTGAGCAGGAAAGTCTTGAACGGTATGTCATGGGGAGAGGAGCGCTCATCGAGTCAGTGCGGGAAAAGTTCGAGCGGCGCTTTGGACGATCTCCGAATGGGTCTCCCCAGGATAAACAATCAGCGGCCCTCATGATCCTTGAGTATCTCATCGAGGATGTAGACATGATGCCAGAATTTTTGGAAAAAACGCCGTTCTTCAGGCATGCGGCTGCGATCTCGCGCATCTTTGGGCTTGAGCCCACAAGGGCGGCATATGGTCCCATGTCCATGCGCAATATTCTGGACAGACATTTTTGTAAAAAGCACCATGTTGATCCAGAGACGGTGTTTCCCATAACGTCGACGACGCTGGAGTTCGAGGAAGGCCTGAAGACGCACGTCGATAAGCTGCTTGAGGAGTATTTTCCCGCAAAATCAAGGAGGGGGATCCATCATCATGTCGCGAAAGCGCAGCTCACGCTTGGCACCCTGCTTCTCCCGCTCATCAAACAAAGCGTAGCGGATGATCCCGAGATCTCAAAGCAGGTTGCAGAATTCGAACGGTATGTTATGGCTCAGACTGATCCACGATCACGGATGTTTCTCGAAGAATACTTGTTGACATGGGCAAATGAGATTCTCATTGACTTCGCCCACTTCGACAAGCCCCGCAGGGAATTTGAAGAGAAAACTGCTGCGTGGAGCATCCCATCAAGCGATTTCGCAGCGCAGTTTCGGAGAATCGCTGATGACCTGTATGAAAACGATCTCCAGTCCCTTCGCCAGGGACGGATCACAAATAAAGCATACAAGAAGCTTGAGGCGTATCACGAATTTGCGGCGATCCATGGACTTCAGGAAGACGAAGCCAAAGAACTCCTGAATCTCCGCGGCAGGATGATGACGGGCAAGGGACTTGTCCTGGGAAGACATAATCTTGATCCGGATGTCGTGCCCGTATTTTTGAAACAACTTCAATTACAAGTGCAGACTTTCATGCGAACGCATAGCATAGAACCCTTGGGACGCAGTTCGCATTTTTTCTATTTCAGCGAAATTCCTGACGGAACTGATGCCCCGTTCATCGTCGCGGACACTCTTGACTCCGTGGTTATCGCTGACAAAATGTATTACCCTAAAGGAAGATGGCTAACGGGTCTGCCTCAAAGCGATGATCCAGCGCACAATGCAACAATCTATGAGATGAGAGTTTTTGGTGAGTATGTTCGGGGGCTGTGCGACGGCCGTGTTCAGGAAGCCGAAGCGAATATCCAGCGTGAACTGCTTGCATTTCCGGGGAATGCTGGCCGTGATGAGCTTGTCGGGAGAACGAAATCGCGGCACACGTACTGGACGTATATCAAAGGGATTGAAGGAAAATTTCGGTTTTTCGAGCCTGAAGAGTTTGCGAGGCTGCACGATATTCAATCAGCAGATATCGCGGCATATCCCGGAGTTGCCATAGATGAGACAACCGGATTATTAAGATATACAGAGAGAAACAGCGACGGTGAAATTGCGCAGTCAACGTATATTGCTCCGTTATCCGCACTTGACATTGATTATGACCAATGGCGCGAGCATATTCTCAAACGGTACAAAGCAATGAGCAGCTGGAAGCCCAAACGGAGATTTGCGGGAGAAGGCCAGAGAGGATTTACGTTTGCCAATTAGAACAACGACTGCTGGGGATCCGCTGGCAGATAAGGCTGCAACGCCATAAGTTCCCGGGCAAGCATACTGCGCTGGGCCGGTGTCAACGCTTCATGTTCTCTCATAAGCACAGGACGAACTTCCGCTGCATAGCGTTCATCATGCTCCCTTTGCGCCATGCGCATGTGTTCAAGCAAGTACATGAAACGAGGAGTGAGCGCTGATTTTGAATCGGGTTTTGCAGTGATGGGAATTCTGGGCGTGCTTAATGGATCCGTTCCGGGTTTGAATACGAAATGCCCAAGCTTTGGAGGGAGCAATGGCTCCGTTTCCGCCAGAATCCTGTCATGGCCGGGATAGTATGAGGAGGGCGCACGATATATCCCTTGGTCTAATTTATCATTAAAAATCTCATCCAGGTAGATTACGCCCTGGTGAATCGTTTCTGCAACCATCTCCGCAGGAGAAAGTGATCCTAATCGAGACCATTCATGATAGCGTTTTCTGAATTCCTTGTCATCCAATGCCGCGAAGAAATCAAGCACAGCAAAGGGTTCATCATGCAGTGCAGCGTAGAATTCCTGCGGGAAAAGTTCTCCCTTTCCCTTGAGTGATTTGAGCAACACATAGAGGGGCCACTTGTTAAATCCTGTAAGGCTTGGACTACTGGGTTCGATGCCTCGCTCCTCAAGGGATTGTGCAACTTGTAACGCAAGTTCATCCCTCCCGACCATATCAAATCGTAAGGGAATATTGCGGCCTCGGAGCATGAATCCCTGCATGAACGTTGCCTGATCTGCACCAGAAAGCGTCTTTATCTTATCCGCAAGCCCCATATGCTTGGGAATTATGAAGAAGTATATAAAGATTATGCGTATTTAACCACTAAATAGTGACAATACCCTACTCGACCAGTACTGCGTTAATCGTTCCATGCTGGCCCGGACGGGAAGTCACTCTGGCTTTGCCAAGCTCAGTATTAATAATCGCGCCGCGCGTCATGATGTTTCTGCGCACGAAAAAGGAGTTCGCTGGGTTTTCGACGACACTGATGATTTTCGCCTTCGCGTATTTCCTGGACTTTGCATTAAACACATTTGCCACGTCAGTCGCGAGGAGCTTGACTTTATGGTTTCCACCCATGCCACGAATGTTGCGAACATTGCGCGCTGCCGTGAGCGTATTCGCGGGAAGGCTTCCTTTCTCATATCTGCGCTTTTTTCTGGCGGCGATATAGCGAGATCCCGACGGCTTTAAGCGTGATCTGTTCTGTGTAACGACCATATATACAAGGAGTTTTTGTTCTTTTATAAATGTTGTTGTGCAATACTTTGAAAAAACACTATGAAAAATAGTTAGTCTAGTATACACTTAGTGTAGAATAACCTACTATTTATTAGTATAACTAGGAAAAATCTATTCTTTCTGCCAAAACCAATAAGATATAAGCATTTAATGCTGGCAATAAATAGCTAAATTAGTCACAGCAATAACAAAATTTATATATTATCTATATTTTCTAACTCCTATGACCCCCACACGTCCGCAAGGAGCCGAAATCACAGATTATGTGGATGATCCCATTCTTTTTGCTTTGCTCAGAGTTAACCTTGAGCACAACTATCTCGGACATCCCGAAGCAGCCGGCTTGAAACACGAAGGGGAAGAAAACAGAGACTTGGTTGGCGCGCTGCTCATTGCAAACGGCAATCGCTTTCCGGGGCCCCATCACAAGTATACTAGAGATAGCATACAATTCGAACATATTCCTCTTCACGAAGATATGTCGCAAGCTTTAGAGCAGCGCATTATCGAGACAAAGGACGGCGCGCGCATTGTAGGAGAACGCAGCATCAGCTCTCCGCTGCACTTCGATGGGGCGATTCTTGACGCATATGATGAATTAAAACACACCGCCCTGCCTTGGTATAAGCGCGCCGCCCACCGCATCACTCGTGCATCTCCTACAAATGGCACGGGATTTGAAGCGCTGCTTGAACGCTACTTGCCCCCCGACTACCAACATCTTGGAGCAGAAACTCTTGATCCGACCGAACTTAGCGGCAGAACGAAAACCGCGCTCGCGTTCGCGCTTTTAGGAGGAACTTCATACCTGCTGCGTCAGACTATATATGACGGGGCGCACACGGGAGCAGTCGTGCGCATGGAAGGGCGGAAAGACGGCGCCGGCAAATTAGTCTCATACGAGCTCGTTCAGGCATTTATCCAAGAAGGAGTGGAGCTCCCGAATGGGGAAGCATACATTGATGCTGATCGGAAAGCCGCGATGCGCGTGCGCAAATACAGTTTTGATATCGCGTCACAACAGCTCAGACTTATGAACGATGGATTCATCAAGCCTAGTGAATTACGCAGCCGAGAAATGCCCATTGTCCCTATATACCATGCTAGAGCCCAGCGCTCAGCATGAGATTTTCTAAGCAATATTAATAAAGACATCTCACTTCGGTGAATGCATGAAGGTGTACAAAGCGACGACTCCGTTCACAAGAGCAACATCAGCACTTCTCACGGTTATGCACCACTATAAGCCCGGGATTCCGCTCACGCGGGAGCTTGAATTCTCAATGTGGCAGCGCTCAGCAAACCTCCCTGTGCTCACATCATCGATATTTGCGCTTGCATCCCTCGCGCATGACGCCGGAATTAAAGTGCACGTCGTCGTGGGAGATCTCGATTATAAATTCCCAGATTACCGATTTCAGGGCTACACGAAGCAAGAGATCCAGGATGCCGAGTTTTCCGCAAAAATCCATTATGAAGAGCTCCTCAAGCGCGGTGTTGAAGTGGAGGAGAAAGAGTTTACCTTGGATGATGTAAAATATTATTTACGGCAGGGAAAAATCATCCTGCTGCGGCTCAACGCGGGCGTGCTCCGCGATACGAAAAGCGTTTCCAACTATATCGTTGTCACCGCATACAAAGATAAAATCTTTCACTGCATCGATCCGATCATAGGAGAAGAAGGGGTCTCCCGGGATAAGCTTGAGCAGGCATTCGTCACGCTCGAAACCATAAAGAAACGCGATAATCGAATGATTATATTTGGATAACGATTGTTGTTCTTGTGTTTTGCATCAGCCAAAATCTTTTATACGATGCTCTCATGGCAGGCATATGGTGATAGCTTGAAATACGCTCCGCTCATATTTGCCGTTGTTGTCCTCTTGATGCCATTTGTGGTTGCGGAGGAGCGCATCTACAAAGGGCAGCATGAAGTATTGCTCACGCGCAACGACCAGCTCTGGATTGGGGACATCGCGGTGAAGCTTGTAGACGCGGATCATCGATATGGAACCGCGAAGCTGCGCTTTCGCATCAATGACGGGGGAAGCTCGTACGTCACATTGAGCAAAGGCACATCCACATTGTTCCAGGGAAGGCTCAAAATCACCGTCGAGGATGTTTTCAGGAGAAAATTGTATGAGGGATCACGCACAGAATTCGCGCGCGTCAGCATCGAACAACGCGCAGGAGGATCACTCAGCGCCGCATATGATTATGGAAGAAGATTCTCGTTCTTTGTTGAAAACACGGGAGCAAAACCCCAGACGTATTACCTGAGCGCAAAGGCTGCGCATCAGCAATATGACGTTGAGCTGTACAAACAGGCGGTAACGCTTGAGCCGTTTGAATCACGCAGAGTATATGGAAAGCTCACACATCAAGGCACGGACAGCGAGGATACGATTGTAGTCACGCTCTCGGATGGAAACAACGTTGTGGATACGGTTAGGATACCGGTTTAGCCTCGCGTTCTCTCCGTTCTCTTATTTCCTTCCATTGTGTCCAGTCCCGCTGAGTACTTGGCAATAGAATCCAATTCTCTTGCGCGATTTTCTCGCGGATACGGGCATGCATATCAGGATCATAACGCTCGCTCAAGCGGTATTGAATACCTGCTTCAACGTCCTTGCCTTCCATCACGTGACCTTTCATTGCAGATGTCACAGTCATTCCGGCAATCGCATCAAGCGTTCTGTCTACTAGGTGAGGATACGCCTCATAAAACTCTCTTCTGATTTCTGGATTGGGATTTGGCCACCAAAGGACTGCCATGGCGAGCCAAAAGGCGCTTAATGGAGGATGCGTATTCAATGATTCCTGCAGCTCTTTCCAGGAGTTATGTTCCGCAAATAATGTATGATATTCAGAGAATCCACACCAATACAGCCGTCGGTTGACAATAATATCTCCCACAAGCCACGGCTCTTTCATGCGTTCCACATGATTCTGACTGTAGAAATAATTGAGTCCATCAAGATAATCAAGTACACTGAGTAGAGCACGTTCCCGCACAGGTTTTTGCAGTGAGGGATACATGAGCCCAACAACATTGAGCACAGGAACCGTCCAGTCATGATTCGGACCACCGGCTACTGCTTCTACAAACGCCCGATCTGTATTAATGTCGCGAACCTCCTCAAGGAAGCCATGCAGGGAAGCGATCGCTTTGTCCGTGTCCTCGAGAAAAAGGTCCTCGAGGCGCTCTGCGGCATCCGCTGCAATGCAATGCCCTCTCACAAAAATATTCCTCAGTTGATCCATCAGCTCGTCAACGGGCCATGAAGGGATGTCTTCCATGCGCGATGGAATACTACAGCAAGATATAAGCATTATTCGACTGCATTAGAATGAACCGGGAATCATGTTTGCAAACCAGGCATTTCATGCTGCGCCAGCGCAACCTTTATATAGACACTGGATTTTCTCTTGTATACGATTTTCGGGGGTTACCATGAACGAATTATCACGGCCATTGGACGCGCTCAACAAAGCACGAGACAAACGCGTCATTGTAGAGCTTAAGAACGGCAGGCAGTATGTTGGAAAGCTGCATGCATTCGACATCCACATCAACGTTGTCCTGCATGAAGCGGAGGAGCGCGTTGACGGCGAGGTTAAGCGCAAGCTCGGCGTCACGTTCATCAGGGGCGACACGATCATTATGATTTCTGCAGAGTAGGTGAGCCATGAGTAAAGGAACAGCGTCCATGGGTGTTAAGTCTGGCAAGAAGAATCATATCTATTGCAGACGCTGTGGGAGAAAGACGTATCACCTTACTCGAAAGCGCTGCTCAAGCTGCGGGTATGGAAAGAGTGCCCGAATCAGAGCATACACGTGGGCTAAGAAGAAGCATTAGCGCGTTCTACGCAAAACGATTTTGGCTCGGATTCCTTGATGAGATCGCAGACGGTAGCATTCTGTTGCTCCCTCGCAATTCGGGAGATACATGTCACCCGCAAGCCAAGATCCTCAATCGTGAGGCATCCTGAAGCATTCTGCACCTTTGTATACACTTGAAATTTGCATCCCTGCGCTTCAAAGGCACTATCGATGAACGAGCAGAGGGATTCTGTCGTCGTATTGACTGCTACTTTGTTATAGCATTCATTGCGATCTACACCTTCATCGACCTCATGGCAGAGCTCTATGTTATTTGTCGCAATGCCAATCTTCTTGAAGCATACATCCGACCAGTATGAGTTCGTGAGGTCATAACAATCATTCCCTGCAAGCTGCTCCTGAGCAACCCCGGCGAAGCAAAAATTCCTGCGCTTCTCATCCACAACAGATGCACATATCGATTTGTTTACCGTCTGAATTCCGATCTCCGCAGTGCACTGATCCCTGAATTTTTGATCCGTCACTTGCGCACAGAGCTCAAGGGAGTGTGCCGAGACCGCGGTGTCAGCATAACAGTTCTGCCTATCCGTGTCTGAAGAGAATTGTTTGCACGGATCAGGTGTGCACGCTACAAGGAGCGCGAGCATCCCAAAGAGCAATAGTAACCGCATACAGCTGCGGAAAAAAACGAGTTTATAAAAGTTATGGAACATTTATATATATTTCCGATTCAAAGACGCGCATGAAGATCTCGCCCATATTCACATTTGGAATAGTTGTCTTTCTTGCCGCGGTGCTTATGTATGTCAATACGATCCCAAATGAGTTTGCATGGGATGACCGCGACTTTATTTTTGAGAATCCCCAGATTACGTCGCTCTCAAATGTCCCCAGCTTCTACGTTACAGAGTCAAGCCATGGGCTTTGGAGGCCACTGCGCGAAACGATGTACACGTTGACATACGCACTGTGGAAACTCAATCCGGTAGGGTATCATCTGAACGGAATAGCACTCCATGCACTCATCACTTTACTGTTCTATTGCATCACACTTCGACTCTCACAAAAGCCGATGCTCGCACTTATGACTGGAGCATTGTTTGCCGTGCATCCGATCCACACGGATCGGGTTACGAATATGACCGCGGGATTTGATCTCTGGGGAATTTTATTCGTTCTGCTGGCATTCTATTTTTTCATCCGCTATCGAGCATCTATGAAGATTCCATACTACGGAGCAAGCATACTCATGCTCGTGCCTGCGTTGTTGGCGTCGGAGGAAGCGGTCGTGTTCGTTCTTCTTCTGCTCCTCTTTGATTTTGTGTATACGTATGGTTGGAGCCTCAGAAAAACTGTTGCGTCATGGAAATCATATGTCCCGTTCATCCTTATCACGCTGCTCTACGTTATTGCGCATATTATGATCGTGGGCAGAGTCGGACGCGCATCGCATTATTTTTACAATAGCTTCTTAGCCACGCAACTTACAAGCGTTAAAGCGCTGGCACTCTATGTTGGATATTTCTTTCTCCCATTCAAGTTAACGATCCATCATGAACTCGCGGCAACCACCTCATTGCTCAGCATTCCACTGCTCATCTCCACCATTGTGCTGCTCGCGCTCTTCGTTCTCGTATGGGCATCGTATAAGAAAAACAAAATTATCTTTTTCTCGATCGCGTGGTTTTTCATCACGATGCTCCTGTTCATGAACTTCCTGCCCAAGCCAACGATTTTTGCTGAACGGTATGCGTATCTCGCGTCATTCGGGTTTTGCCTGGCGGTTGCCTATGGATTACATCAACTAACTTCACAGAAGAAGTCTAAGTTCCTGGGATTTGCGCTCATTCTTTTGATCGTCATTGCGTTCAGTGCCCGTACGTATGCGCGAAACATGGACTGGCGTGACGAGGAAACACTGCTCGTGAAAACGCTCGAAACCTCCCCACTCAGCACGAGCGCGCACTCCGACATTGGGGAATTCTACAAACGCGCAGGAGATTTTGAAAAAGCGGAGGAGCATTTGCTTAGAGCCGCAGAATTGTCACGGAATAATTTCCGGGCGCGGGATGAGTTAGGAACACTCTACGCCGAGCAGCAGCGCTATGACCTCGCGGAACAATACCTTATAGAAGCTATTGACGCCTATCAAGAGGACGATCGCGGGTATTACAAAGGGTACAACGACCTCGGAGTGCTCTATCTGCGCTGGGGAAAGACTGATGATGCTATTTTTATGCTGAAAAAAGCCGTTGCGATTCGCCCAGATCTCGCAAAAGCGCATCATGACATGGGGCTCGCATACGCGCAGAAAGGGTTGCTCGATGAAGCGGAGCAGGAACTGCGCGCCGCGATTAGGATTAATCCTGATGAACCCGTGTATCAAAACAATTTGCGTATCCTTCTAGAAAAACGTAAAAGCTTAAATACGATAGAATCGCCGTGAATGCATGAAAAAGCACATTCTGCCGATCATCCTCATCATCGCTTTGTCTCTCATCGCGTACGGGAATATTTTTTCAAACGAGTTCGTCTGGGATGATCGGATTTATCTCGAGGAAAACCTTGCGATCAGATCGTTAGCTAATACTCCATACTTCTTTACTGAGCCAACACACGGAAATTTATACAGACCGTTGCGCAGCGTCCTGCAAGCGTTCGTTTTTTCCATATGGGAGTTTGACGTGTTCGGATATCATCTCAGCGCGCTGCTCTTACACATGATTGCGAGCGTTCTCATCTATCTTGTTGCGCTCAAACTGTTCCATAAAAGAATGCTTGCGCTCTGCACAGGGCTTTTATTTGCCGTGCATCCGATCCACACAGACAGAGTTACCAATATGACTGCGGGTTTTGATCTGTTGGGAATCGTGCTCATGCTTGCCGCGTTTATCGCATATCTCCACTATAAGGAATCACGTGATAACATTCCGTTAGTAATTAGTGTTGTGTTTTTCGTACTCGCGCTGCTCTCAAGCGAGGAGGCGTTCATGCTGCCTTTCCTCATCGTACTCTATGAGCTTGCGTTCGCGAAAACAACGCTCATGGAAAGAGCCCGTGAACTTGCCAAGAATAAGGCGCTTTATGTGTTTCCCGCGCTTCTTGTTATTTACGTGATCATTCGCAGCGCCGTCACAGGAAGCCTTGGACGCGCTGCCCAATATCCTGCCGGAACATTCTCAGCCACGATGGTTACTACGATTAAAATTCTTGCCCACTATCTCGGCCTGCTCATCCTTCCCATCAATCTGTCGCTTCAGCGCGTAGTTCCCGTGGCAACATCGCTCTTTGATCCACTGGTTTTTATCTCTCTCCTGTTACTTCTTGCGTTGATCGCTGCCGCGGCTTGGTCACGAGCGCGACAGCCCATCATCTTCTTTGCGATCGGATGGTTTTTTCTCACCCTCATCCCCTTCATGAATATTCTCCCGAACTTCTCACTCATGGAAGAACGGTATACGTACGTTGCAAGCATGGGTTTTTGTCTCCTCATCGCATACGCATTCACGCTTGCATATCAAAAAAAGAAGTGGAAAATCCCGACGCTTGTCGTTTTCGCATTGCTTTTGATCCTCTACACGATGGGAACCCTGCACCGCAACGCGGAGTGGAGAGACGATATCACGCTCTGGGAGCGTACCGTTACTACCTCACCGAACAGCGCACGTGCTTGGGACAACCTTGGGCAGAGTTACGAAGCACTCGGCAGGTTTGATGACGCGCTTGAGGCGATTGATACGTCGTTAACAATAGACGAGAATAACGCATTCGCGCATAACAACCTTGGCATTGTATTTGCAGAAAAAGGCCTCTATAATTATTCCATCGCTGAGTTTCTCATCGCTATTGAGCTTGAGCCTAATTACGCTCGGGCGTATGACCATCTGGGGCTTGCATATCTGCGATTGAATGATACGGACAAGGCCATAGCGGCATTCGCAACCGCGATCCAACTTGAACCGGGACTTTACAAAGCATACAATGATCTGGGAACCGCGTTAGTGTACATAGGAGAAATGGACCGCGCGGAACTCGCGTTTCAGCAGGCGCTCAAAATCAACTCGCGCTATGAACCAGCGCAGAAGAACCTGGAATCATTGCAGCGTCTGAAGGCGAAGACGCAATGAGAGAAAGAATTTCTGCCATCATCATCAAAGACAAAAAGATCCTCCTCGTCACAGGATATGATGAATCCTTTTATTGGACGCCGGGAGGGAAAGTGGAACCGGGAGAATCGCATGAAGAAGCATTACGAAGAGAACTCGCAGAAGAGCTTGGTGTCGCTCTTGTTTCGATGCGTAGCTACCACACATATGATGCAACAAATGAAATAACAGGGCAATCTCAAAAAGTTCACTGTTATCTTGTTGAGATTAAAGGAACTCCTTCCCAAAAAGCGGAGCTGACAAAAAGCATGTGGTGTTCATCTCAGGATATTTTGACTGGAAAGACCAAAGTATCCAAAGGGATATCTTCTCAACTCTTGCCAAGACTTATGAAGGATAGACTCATTTAGAAATACTCAGGGAGCTTGAACGTGAGTTCAACTCCCTTCTTTTTGGCCAGACTTTTTTGGAAAAAGGCTGCGGGGAGGAGGATTCGAACCCCCGTAAGCACTAAGCTACTACGCCCTGAACGTAGCCCGTTTGACCTCTCCGGCATCCCCGCTTACTAAAATCATAAATTGCACAGCCCTTATAAACATTTCTTAGAAGCATCTCAAAGAATTTTATCCTGAAGAATTTACAACCTTAAATCATATCTACCCTAAATCTCCGAAATATAATTTATGGGTAGTATTTACAAAAGCGAGAAGAACATCGCGACATATAACAAAGATATCTTTTGAGTTCATTAGCGTAATGTTTTCAACCAGGCCATTTTTAAGTATCTTTATATTCGCGGGAGTTGTTTGGTATATTTTACATAAAAAATAGTAATATCACTATATGAGTAAATTACCAGAAAAGTGCAATAATGGGTGGGGTTATTCAAGCTCTCGTAAAAAGTTCGTGCGAATGTTACAATTTGGTCACAAATAAAAAGACCCTGCCGCACGAAGTGCGCAGCAGGGCCTGTCGGAAGATTGGGTAGAAATTCTCTATTTCCACGGAGCTACTCATTAA
>CAZHJH010000029.1:0-14302 GCA_964533475.1 uncultured Methanosarcinales archaeon | reverse complement strand
AATTAACCAAGGTTATACAAATATATACCCTGCGTTATTCCTGTATAAGCGAAACCCTACGCATAATAATATTTCCCTTTCTCTTTCTGCTCCCTATCAAGAACCGAACCTTCCTTATTTATTCGGGGCCGTCCAGAGAGATCATCCCGTCGTAATGTAATCCTAACCTCACCCAATAGAGAATTCATGCCATCCTGCATCGAGAAGGGTCCGGAGGCCTCTCCAGAGAGTCCGGGAAGGCCGTTGAAAACCATCAGCCTATTACAAACATAATCCAAAAACACAAGGTCATGATCAACCACAAGAGCAGATGTTCCTCGTAACTCCATAACAGACCGTATAAGTGAAGCAACAACTAATCGTTGTTCAACATCCAAGTATGCCGAGGGCTCATCAAGGAGATACACGTCCGCTTCCTGAGAAAGGCAATGCACAATCGCAACCCGCTGCAATTCCCCTCCAGACAACTCATTAACTTTTTTATCCAGCAAATACTCGACATTCAATGGTTTTATCAAATCATTTGGGTGTTTGGTAATTGCATCCTGAAGAAGAACAGCAACTGCTTCATCCGGATCGAACTCAATGTACTGCGGCTTATACGAAATCCTGACTGTCTTCGTTATCTCCCCGCGATATCCGTCAATAACTCCAGCCAAAACCTTAGCGAAAGTCGTCTTTCCAATTCCGTTCTCTCCCAAAATTCCCACGATCTCATGCGTTCCAAGAATCCCGGGATTAACCGTAAGCCCAAAAGCCCCTAATTTAACCCCAATCTGAGACCATTTCAATAATTCTTGTCCGCGCGTTTCCTTCACAGGAGCTTTAATGTCAAACTTGATCTTATGATCTCGAAAGCGCACATTCTCCTCTTTAAGATACCCTTCTAAGTACGTATTCATGCCCGTTTTCGTAGCGCGCAATTGGCTCACAATGCCGTAACAAGCAGCTTGGCCGTACATAATATGCACCAAATCCGTCATATAATCAAGCGCAACGAGATCATGCTCTATAACAAGGACTGAGGTTTCAGGAGTTGCCAATGTTCGAATAAAGCGGGCAACATTAACACGTTGTTTAATGTCAAGATAGCTCGTCGGCTCGTCAAAAATGAACAGCTGAGCGTTTTTCAAGGCGGTAGCAGCTATAGCAACCCTCTGCAATTCTCCGCCAGAAAGCTGATGCAATTCGCGATTCAAAACATGTTTTAAATCGAGCGCCCCAATCACGGATGAAAACTTGCCGCGCTCATCCACGTGTTTAAGCAAAACCTCTACCGTTCCCTTTACCGTTTTAGATATTAATTCCACCTGCTGCGGCTTATACGCAATTTTCACGCTCCCATCCACAATCCGTTCGAAAAACCGCTGCGATTCAGTCCCTTTATAATACTTCAACAGCTGCTTGATGTCCTGTTCTTTCTCAAGATTTCCGAAATTCGGTTTTAAAACTCCAGCAAGCACTTTGATAGCAGTGGATTTTCCAATCCCGTTGATACCGAGAATACCTACAACCTTGCCATAAAGCGGCGTAGGCAGGTTATACAGCGCGAATCCGTTCTTTCCAAAGCGATGAATCGGTGCAGTAGTCAACTCTTCAGGAAGGTTAATCACATGAATTGCCTCAGGCGCGGCATTCACGCAAATCCCGCATCCAATACACGTTTTCTCATCAATCAATAATTTAGAGCCTTCAAAGTACATGCATTCAACACCGGTTCTATTCACAGGGCATAGGCTTTGAATATGCTTCTTTCTCTGAGGATCTCGGAGTTTGTTGTTGTCTACGACAGCAATGCGGGTCATAGAGAATGAGGAATAAACATGCTTAATAAAGATTCCGACAGATCTCACACTAACTCATAACATTAAGCGCATACTTTATCCTCTCACCCATATCAGAAGTCCCATTCACTTTCAGCGCTTTCTCCAGGAACCACCGTATCACAGAACTATTCCTTCCAGAAATCTCAGTAAGCACATGCACTGCCCTAACGCGCAATCGTTCATCTGGATTATTATGCACGACATGCAAAAGATACGCATACGCTCCCGGACCATGAACGAGAAAATCCTCACAAACTCTGGCATTTTGCCTATGGACTTCCTCTTCAAGCTCTTCATACTCATGAACATTTCTTCCGGGTTCAAACTCCTCCAGCAAAATTTCAAAGAGTTTTGTCATCGTTACTCATACAGGAACGGCTCGCAGGCTCATAAAGCCTCACCCCCAACAAAATACGTCATCATACGCTCTAATCCAGCAACATTCCTCTGCTTCTGCGCATCGCGCTCCTCACGGGCGTATGATGTCCAATACGTATGCTCTTTGAGGAGTTTCAAAGATTTTTCACACCAATCTTGAGGGGGGATAAGCACTCCCGAGTAATGCGCGAGTTCCCGCCTCAAGCGCGCTCCTCTCTCCATGAACTCTTCAGTTCCCAAATTGTCAAGATCTGCATCGCAGAGGATCTGCTCGAGCAACGTAACTGGCCGTTGGGGCATTTGTGTCGCGAGAATAGCATGCTGGACTTCCTGGATCATCTCTGGACAGACATGATAATCACTAAGGATCCTCGCTGCGTGCTGTGCGCTTCTGAGTTCATGCTGTTCAGGACCTTGTAAAAACCCGACATCATGGAACGCTGCGGCAAGAGCAAGCACGTACTTCTCATGCTGTGGCAGGTTTGCCTGCGCCGCATAGTACATGGATCGCGCTAGCACACTCTGCGTATGTTCAACATTATGATACTCCACCTGCGGCGGTAAAAGATACAGTGCATCCTGAGCGATATCGCACAGTGCTTGGATCCGTTCTGACGCTTCCAGTCTCGGCGGTAGTAAGGTTTCCATGTGTCTCACCTTACGAATGATTGTTTTTGGGAAATAAAATAATATGGTATGCTTTCTGCTGAATTACCGCAAAGATTAAATAGATTATACGTTTATTAACGAAATATGAGGCTTATTTCCGAGCACGAGGGAAAACAAGGAGTGAAGATAGACGAGAAAGACCGCAAGATATTATACGAGCTTTCACGGAATTCAAGGCAGCCAATCCAAGTCATAGCACGGCATGTCCACCTTTCCAGGGATGGCACCGCATACAGAATCCAACGCCTCGAGCAATCGGGAGTGCTCCAGGGATACAAGACCCTTGTTGACGTAGCCAAATTCGGTTACAATTCTTACCATCTCTTCATGAGACTGCACGAACCCCTGCGTCAGGAAGTAATCCAGAAGCTCATAGCGCATCACCACATCCGCGCTATTCTCAAATTTTCAGGAGTCTATGACTGGGAGCTTGCCGTAATAGCAAAATCATTCGACGAATTCATGAAAGTGCGACGTGAGATTCTCACGTTTCTCAATGGAAAAGTGCAGGACATGAGTGCTATTATGATTACAGCTCCAATTGTGGCGCGAACATTTCCACTCCGCTTTTTCCCCCACCAAAAAGACGAACGTGTACGCTCAGACACGGAATATTCGCTCGATAGGAAAGACACGAAGATTCTTGAAATCATCGCGAATAAGGCGAATAGCTCATTGCTCGAGATTGCCGCAAAGACGGGAGGATCCGCAGACACGGTTGCGTACAGGCTTAAACGACTCAGGGCCTCAGGCATTATCCAGAAGCACATGATCGGCGTCAATTATGATCTGCTCAATCAAAGCATGTATGCCGTATTATTCTCCACAAAAGAGCAGTCAGCGAAGGACGCAGCGTATATCCGCGAAGTACTCAGCATAGATCCTGATGTGCTCTGGGCCGTCCAAGTCTTCGGGTCATGGAATTACCTCGTCTATCTCTGCGTGCAAAATACCCACCAATACCAGGAAGCCCTCGACAGGCTCAGGGATCAATTCGGCGCTCAACTGCTTTCATTCGTCACATTACTCGCCTCTGAAGAGTTCAAGTACACGTATTTTCCCGAAGGCATGCGTATGAGTCCATAAGGTTTAAATAGCGCTTCTCACTCAGTGTTTTCATGACAAAATGCGAGCTCTGCAAATCCTCAATCCAGGAAAACTTCCTCGGAAAGCTCTTTGGCACTGTCGTCAAAGACGCCAAAGGCAAAAAACACACGATCTGCTCTGAATGTCAACGAAAGTTCAAGAAAGAAGAGATTTTGAAGAAGCTGTAATCCGAATCTTTATAAATCACGTTTTGTTTCTCTAACCCGCTGCCCCCGTAGCATAGTAGCCATTGCGGCTGCTTCGTAAGCAGCAGGTCGAGGGTGCAATTCCCTCCGGGGGCTGTGAGTTTACGAACAGCCACTGGAGGCTCAGAAACCGAGGTTCTATTATCTCCGGGGCTTTTTACTTTCCCGCAGCAACCTCAATAATCTCCGGAACAGCGAGGGGTTCTTCCTTTATTTCTGGCGTCACGACTTCCTCCTTATGATACAACTCTTCAATTCTCTTATCTAAATAAACCGTCTCTTTCCACGGCAAGCCTCCCCAGTTCCAGTCAATCATCGTAATGAGCCCTGCAAGTGGTCCTGTTACTCCTGCGGTAATACCCGGCCATTGAAGATCAAGGGAAATGCCAAAATGAATCTCTTGCGTAAGTGCATAGTCCAGCATATGTACGACGCCCAACATCATAGCATACATCATCCCACTCACCCACGCCGTAGCTCCCATAAAATTATCAGGGTATAAGACATTTCTTGTCCTAAGCTGTCTTGGAGCGTGCACCAACTCTCCAAGCAAGTCCACCGCTTCATTCTGTCGCTCATTGTAGTGTTTTGGTGTTAGTCTCCTCCATCCCTTGTTGACTGTGGCGAGCGATTGTAAACGCTCTGTGAGGGTCATCGTGCCTGAAACTGCATCCCTGAGAAGGGGATTATCCATGGAAGCTGAGAGGAGTATCCGATGCCCTTCATCCACGTCAATATGCGGCAGCTCTAACGCACGTGGCGGCTCATATCCGGGAACGTGGCGAAACCGTTCAAACTGATACGGTAATCCTCGCGCTTCCCGCTCAAGCACTTCTGCCCGCTCTTCAACAAAGCGCATACGCTCATACAACGTTCCATCCATAGTGAAGAATAACAAAACTCTGCTTTTAAAGATTTGTAGGAAATAACGCACGTATTACAGTTGAAGCGCTGGCAGTCTTGGCGCCGGTCCAACCCTAAAAAGGGTTGATCGTTTGTTCCGGTGGGATCTTGCTTTGCAAGATCCCACGATATCGAGGGCTTGAAAACCGCAGTATTCAACGTTTGATCCGGGATCAAACCCAGACAAACATCGTTTGTCGCTGCCTCAGACGCATAGAAATCCAAGGGGATTTCTAGCGCCAAAAATCCGAGATTTTTGTGCGCCAGCGGGCTTCCGCTGGAGCGTAGCGAGTCGAGGCCGCCAAGAAGACTGCCTATCAAAGAGAGTCCATGAATTGAGTTTACTCATACCTTAGTGCATCCACGGGCTTCAGTTGAGATGCCTGCCATGCAGGCAATAATCCTGATGCAGTTCCAACGAGAAAGGAAAACATTAATGCTCCAATGATAAGATACCAGGGGAAGTATGCCTTCAGCAACGCTGTCTGAAGTACAAGCGTTGCTATGATTTCAACCATCTTCGCAAATCCCATACCAATAAGCACGCCAATGCCGCCTCCGACAAATCCGAGGATTCCAGACTCGATGAGAAACAGCGTCATAATATCGCTATTTCGCGCACCTATGGCTTTCATCACTCCAATCTCTTTCGTCCGCTCGAGAATTGCGGTATACATCGTGTTCATAATGCCCACTGCCCCCACAAAGAGACTGATCGCGGCTATTCCAATGAGCACTGCCTGCACCACACCAAGGATAACATTAAACGCTTCTAAGAAGCTTTCTGCAGTTTGAATCGCGAAGTCTTCCTTTCCCTCTTCAAGGTTTCTTGATTTCCGCAGTGCACGCTCGATGCGGTCCGCTACCTGAGAGGGCTCTTCACCAAGAGCCGCTTTTGCGTAAATAACATTATAGATGTCTTTCTTTTCAGGGAACAGCTCATAATATGCGTCTCGCGTGATATAGATGTTCTGGTCATCCGAAGGATTCCCAATCACCTCATAAAATCCTTCAACCTCAAACACTTCCCCATTCAGCGTGACTTTGTTGCCGAGCTGTACGTTTTTCTCAAAAAGGTTTCTGTCAAGGTAGTAATGCCCCAAATTCACTTTGCGGGCATCCCCGTCCTCAATTTCCTTGCCTAGCTCAATCCCATAGTTTTGAATGAACATAAGTTCAAGGACGGAATACTCTTTAGAATCATCAACGGGCATCGCGAGCGCATATGCATACCTTTTGATGTCATTGAATTCAATTTCAATGGTGCCCACGGGAACACCCGCTGCGCGATCCACGCCTTTGACTTTCAAGACCTCATCTAAGTCCTCCTTTGTAAGCTCCACGGAAGTTGTGGTTCCCGGCGCCCCGAGCTCTCCTTTGGGCTGAATCAGTATGGTATCTCTTCCCATCTTTTCAAACTCATCATTCACGTATTTTTGGAACCCTTGTCCGAGACTCACGAGCGCTACGACAGCAGCGATGCCAATGAATATGCCCAGCATCGTGAGCCAGGAGCGCATTTTTCTTTTCGTAAGATTCTGAATCCCATACCTGAAGTAGTCTGCGAGCATGTTACTTCCTCAACGCATCAACGGGTTCTAGCTGGGATGCCTGATAGCTGGGCAACACTCCTGAAACTGTGCCTACAATGAATGAGAACAGCAATGCTCCGATGATGAGGATCATGCTGAACTGCGCAACTAAGACCCCTTCTCCGAGCGCCGCGGCTCCAGCTACCTCTACAAGTTTTGCGAGTCCAATTCCTAATGCAATTCCTACTAATCCTCCCGCCATGCCTAGCAATCCAGATTCAGTGAGAAAAATAAGAAGAACATCTGAGTTTTTCGCGCCAATGGCTTTCATTATGCCTATTTCTTTTGTTCGCTCAAGCACGGACGTGTACATCGTGTTCATGATGCCTATGCCTCCAACGATGAGACTAATGGCAGCAATTCCAACGAGAATGGTTTGCACCGTGGTGAGAATCGTATCGAGCGTCGCGAGCGTCTGCAACGGGCTTTGCACGGTGAAGTCTTCTTTTCCTTTCTCAACATCTCGTTGCCTTCTCATGACCTTTTCAATATTCGCCTGAACTTGGGGGATATCCGCCCCTTCCTTGACTTGCACGACCAGAAGGTCAATATCGTCATCAATATTCAGCACTTCGCGGAACGCGTCTTCATTCATGAGGATAATATCATTGAAAAACGGATTTCCTGAACGCTTGAGAATCCCAGCAACCTCAAACGTTGTGCCTCCGATGAGTACTTTGTTTCCTGCATGGACTGCTTTTCCATACCGCGTGTCTTTCGCAAACCCGTTTCCGAGCACAACTTTGCTCTGGTCTGTGCCGTCTATCATTTTACCTTCCGCCAATTTGACGTTGAGAACATCAAGAACGAGAGCACGTTCTTTATCCTCCTCGGGAAGATTCGTGATACCCTCAAAGTTGCGAATGTCATGAAACTCAAACGACACGGATCGTATCATACGGTTGACAACAAGTTCAACTCCGGGCACTTGTTCAATAGCATCCCGATCGTCAAGCGTGAGAGGTTTGATGACTGTTGATCCCGGAGGTCCAAATCCTGTTCCCGATGCTTCCACAGTAAGCTTGTCCGTTCCCAGGGTCTCAAACTGTCCGAGTATAGCATTTCTCATCCCTTGCCCAAGAGCAATGAGCGATACAACTGCTGCAATCCCGATGAAAATCCCAATCATCGTCAGCCATGTGCGGAGCTTGCGCTTTAACAGGTTCTTCGCGGCGTAAAAAAAATAATCCCTGAGCACGGCCCCTCCTTATTTCGGCTGCTGCTTCTTCCGTCCTATGAAATAGAAGAGTGCAGCGCCGATGACATGCGCGAAGATGAACAGCGCGATCCATAAATACCGCTGATAACGTTTCATGGGAGTTTTGATCATCGAATAGAGCATGAGCGCCCAGAACACAATCAGGATAACCAGGATTGGTGTCACAAACAGGAGCGTACTGAACATTCCCGAGCCGTTCTGCTTGGCTGCATTCTGGTCCATGCGCAGCGGCACGGGAACAACCCGCTCATAGCGCTGATTGTTTGCGTCAAGATATTCAATCTCAACAGGAATATCAAAACTTTCCTTTTTGTTTTTCAGATCGATGCTGAATGTTGCAGACTCAAAATCATCCGAATCAACTTTCCCAATGTAGACTTCAGGAGACGTGAGCACGGTAAGCTCATCTGACTCGATGATTTTGGCGTTCAACAGCTTCACATCAGTAAGCCCCCGGTTCACAAATTTGATAGTTATCTCCCCTTTTCCGCCTGCCAGGTTGCTTGATTCGATATACACGGAGAGTTCGGGAGCGCTGCCAATCGGCACTCCGATCGTATTGTCCTTTGAGTAGTTTTTTCCGAGCTCATCCTTGAATACAATCTGCAAAGGCACTTTATAGAGTCTAGCCGCAGCTGTGGGATCCGCTGCGAGGATGAACGTAACGGTGTTCAGCTCCCCAGGGAACATCGTTTTCACAATCTTCTCGTTTGTGCTTCCTACAGGTATGATTGGCACTGTCGTAAGATCAAGTTTGACGCGGATATCCTTAAGCACAGAATCATCAAGGTTGTGGAGTGTTACGTTGAGGTCTGTTGTTTTTCCCGGATCAATCATTCCATTCTCTATGGTGATAGACTCAACAGCAAGTGTTGCATCAAATGTGCTAATAGAAATATTGAACTCCTCAGGCTGCTCCCATACATCAACATTATACGCTTTGAACCGAACGGAAAGCGCATTCTCTCCTTCCACAGCGTTTTCATCGATTTTAAGCCGGTATTTGATGATGATGCCTTTTTCACCTTGTTGCTGGGATTGAAATCCCCCAAGTTCTCGCACTGCTGAATCTCCCGGCTCGAGGGAGAAAGGATACTCGGGAATGAGTTCAAGCGTAACGGGCGGTGTTCCTTGAAAGCCCGTGTTCTCAATCTTGAACCGGACATCAGCGTAATTTCCCGGCTCGGCAGGGTCCGGAAGCTGGCTCATGAGCGATACTTTGATTCCGGGAGCATTAGCTATGGCCAGTGTTGTGAGCAACAGCAATGTTACAACATACACAATTATTTTTATGGGTTTCATATGAGCACCTCTCTAAAGTTTTTTCACCACTTGACCATCTTTGAGTAAGATGATGCGATCCGCCCGTTTTGCTAAATGCGGATCGTGTGTGACCATGACAATGGTTTTTTTGTGCTTGCGGTTGAGTTCGTGGAGGAAGTCCAGGACATTCTCACCCGTCTTTGTGTCGAGGTTGCCCGTAGGCTCATCCGCAAGGATTACTTCGGGATCATTTGCAAGCGAACGCGCGATCGCAACCCTCTGCTGCTGGCCCCCGGAAAGTTCAGATGGCCTATGGTTCATTCTGTCTTTGAGCTGCACGATCGTGAGCAACTGTTCGGCGCGCGCTGCCCGCTCCTCTGCTGGGATTCCCTGGAAGATCATGGGCAATGACACATTTTCGAGCGCTGTTAATGTAGGCAGCAAATTAAATTGCTGAAAGATAAACCCTATCTTTTTCCCGCGAATTTGGGCAAGGTCAGATTCATCCAGATGAGAGATATCTTTTCCATCAAGCAAAATCCTTCCTTTGGTCGGGATATCAAGGCAGCCCACCATGTTCACGGCTGTGGATTTTCCAGACCCTGAAGGCCCCATGATAGATACAAACTCGCCCTGGTAGACATCGAGGCTCACCCCCTGAAGCGCAGTCACTTCTACATGGCCCATCACGTAGATTTTCCACACATCCTCAAGTGTGATTATGGTTTTTTTCATTTGGTTCTCAAAAAGGTTTCGATAAGCGTTCCAAGGCCCGTGTACTGCTGCTGTAATGCCTTGACTTTGAGTTTTGTTTCCTTCGTGGATAGGGAAGGCATGCTCGCGTTCAGGAACTCCGTCATGGGATGCACCTGGAAACGCAGCATGTTTTCAAGCTTCTTTCGGGTCATCATATGAGCTGAAGTCTCGGCCTCATAGATCTTTGTCCTTCCGTTTTTTCCCGCAATCTTGACCATTCCAAGCCGGTGCAGCGTGGTTAATGCCTGGCTGATTGTGCTCGTGCCGCACTTCACTCTCTGTTTGAGCTGCTCCTGGGTGTGCTTGCCATAAAAGTAGAGTATTCCCCAGAGCTCTCCATGGATGGCGCTGAGGCCCCAGAATTGCATGAGTTGCCCAAGCTCGTGGATGATCTCCTGAACGGTATCCTCTTCCGCCATGCATACATGGCAGGAGAGTGTGTATTTAAACTTTACGAAACACCAATGATTATATTGTTTCTGAAATTATAAATATTTAGAAATATAAGTGCCACAACCTTTATATAGCTCTCGCTGTCCCTGCAGCGCATGAGAAAACAGGATGTGAAAGACGCGCGCAAGCGGAAAATCATCGTGCTCCTGCTCGCAGGCTTAATGGTATTTAGTGTATTTGGCGCAGTCTTTTATGGCTTCTCGGATCCGTATGGGAGCGTCCGCTACAAAGGCATCGCGTTCACCCGCACGCAGAATGGATGGATGGCTAAAATCGATAAGCAACCCATGTCATTTCTTAATCACCCTCTTGATTTGGAATACATGAATGTGACCCAGGACATAGTGCAGCGCATCAAAAATCCTGTCGAGATTGATACCACAGGATCACTGAATGATCCCGCGAATGAAACAATAGCGTTGCTCCAGTATGATCTTGCGCGAACGCTGGAAAAACAAGGAGTTTATAGCATTGCAGGAGCTCTTGAGAGCAGTTCATACAACATACCTGTCATCACATGCCTTGACGCTACCCCGCAAAAACCCGTCATCCTTATCAAAACCGCGAATGAAACCATGATCCGCTTGGAACAAGATTGCATTATCCTCCAGGGACCAACCCCGTATGATCTCGCCGCTGCCTCCGAGCGATTGCTGTATATTATTTTAGGTGTCATGGATGAGTGAGTCAAGGATTCTGTACATTGCCACAGGTAGCATTGTTGTAATCCTTGCGATATTCGGGATCGTCATGTATTTTTCTATGCGCGAGGTGAAAAACCCGACACCCGACCGGCTCGAGTATAACGGCTTTGTTTTTTTGCACTATGCTGACCTCTGGAATACGGAATGGCAGCGTGATAATAATCTCTACAGCATTCATTTCCATTATAGCCCGCTGGAGGCGGAGTCCGTTCCCATCTTGCAGAGGAATCCGTTAGATGAGCGTTTTGATCAGCCCACGTATTATATGACGTTTGACCCGCTCGCGAACAATACAGAGTATTTCAAAGTGGCCGTGGGAGAGCTGCATCTTACGCTTATCAAAGTGTTTGGGAGAGACCTTGTGGCCGCGTGCACGGGCAATGTCACAGGGGCTTGCTACAAGCGCCCCATCATCACCTGTGACAATAGCACGCAGGGCGCTGTGTTTTACCTAAAGCAGTCGGGAGAGCCATCCATTATTCTTGATGGCAACTGTGTCACGATCACGGGAGAAGATAAAGAGCTCGTACGGGCAGTGGATCGCCTCTTATACCATTGGTACCGCATTATCCCCCCGCCTGAAGAGATTCAGATTATAGGGTAAATTATATAAAGCCGGATTCTGAATGAAATCGCATGGAGCATTACTTCACGGAAAACCCGAAAAGCAGGGAAATCATTTCAGAGATTAACGTGCAGGCGTTCGGAAAGTCGTATGATTTTTTCACCGCCTCAGGTTTATTTTCATGGAAGGAGCTCGATAAAGGTTCAAAGCTCCTCCTTGAATCTGTGCATATCCCGGATTGCGAACATGTCCTTGATTTGGGCTGTGGTTTTGGCGTGATTGGTATAATATTGGCATTACAGCATCCTCATGCAACATTCTTACTTAGCGATATCAATGCTCGCGCGGTTAAAGTTTCGGATATGAACATTAAACGGCATCATCTCAGAAACGCAAGAGCAATACAAAGTGACGGTTTCAAAAACATAGCCCAATCATTCGATCAGATACTCCTAAATCCCCCGCAGACTGCTGGCCGAGAGGTTTGTCTCCGGTTAATCCGCGAGGCCAAAGACCACCTCAACCAAGGTGGAAAACTCACAATTGTTGCCAGGCATCAGAAAGGGGGGAAAACGTTAGCGGCATATATGAAGGAGATGTACGGAAATTGCGAGGAAGGAAGGAAGAGTTCCGGGTTTCGGATATACATCTCTGTAAAAAAGAAAAGTTAATATACTCTTAACTCAAAAGACGAAGTATGCCAAACGTTTATGAAACGATACTGAAAGCACGCATTGAAAACTTTCGTCATGATACGCTTGGGATCGTAAAGGGAGTATCGATTACGTGTTCTGAGCGCAGGCATCTTATATCCTTCGAAAATCACACTTCTCTTATCTGGTTCGATCTTGAAACCGCGCATGAGCTGAGGATTATTCCTGATAATTATAAAACCCTATCAGACATGGAGCTTAATGAGTGGCTTAGGAAAAATCTTGTTGGGCAGAATATGAATATTATTACGAATTATGTAGCTAAGCAGGCTCCCAACTTGGACAAGGCAATGGCTTACTGGGTGCAGGAGTTTCGTGCTCTGTTCAAGGGCCACATTTCCTCGGTTCAGGATGATCCTGAGTTCATAAGGTATCTTGAGGCGTATCACAAATCGCTCGATCAAACGCTCATTTTAAGGGCCATAGACAGTTTGCGGAATGATATCTTACCCGCTTTGTTTTTCAGCTGGAGCAGTCTTTCAGGAAAGCATGAGCCTACCGATAGGGAAATTGAAGTGATACAGCGGGTACTTCGCGGATTGTATTCCTTGATTGAAAAGATTGCAAACGTTACTGCCTTGCACATTAAGCTTATCAAGGTCTATCCGCTTGATAAGAAGAAGAAGCTGTTCAAACCAGCACTCAATATTCGCACCCAAGGTTCCGTGGACACTACAAATCCGAAGCGACATGGCCTTATTGCTTCCATCAGATCTTTAGGCTACGAATATCAGGAAAGAGTAACCCCGCCCATTGTGACTGAATTCTATATTCACTCAAAATAAGTTCAGACTTCTTTAACCCCTTCAGTTCCGAGAACCACAAGTCTAAACCCAACACCCAATCGCATCAGCGCAGAAATTAGCGCCATATGTTCTTTTCCCGTTCCTGATATAAGGTTCACACCCACTTCCCATCCCGAGAGTTTTCCATGAAGCTGATTCACAATATCCACGATAATCTCCTCCACTGCCTTGTCTGCTTTGATGAGCACAAATTCGTGCGGCTTTTCAGAAGTGAACTTCTCCTTGCCAAACGCGTTCGTGACCAGGAATGTTTTCTCAAACGATCCTGAATTCATGAGCTGCGCTACATGATTCCATGTTCCTTTGCCCGTGGTTAAGCAGGCGATGAGGAACGTCATGGGTGTCCCCCAAATGGAAGCATTCTACAACCTCCCATGCTGTAAATACCGTTCTAAATCCTCTTCATCAAGATCTGCATGAGGATGTTTGCTTTTTTTCTTTGGAGTAATCATCATCTTATGCACTTCTTTTTTCTGCTGCAATAAATACCCGCCATAAAACAAACCGCATGCGAGTCCAGCAAGATGCGCGGCATGCGCAATGCCCGTGTCATGAAACAGGCCAAAGATATCGATAAGCGCAAAAATAACTCCTGCAGTCCTCATGCTCATCGGAACAACAAAAAAGAACAGGACTTGTAAATCCGGCAGCAGCATGATCGTGAGTCCCAAAACCGCCATAATCGCTCCCGAAGCTCCAAGCGCAGTGGGATAAAAAAAGGAAGCGACAAAGCCCGCGATCAATCCAGACACAACATACGCCCCAACAAATCGCTTTGTGCCTATCCGTTGTTCAATGAGCGATCCAAACAGAAACAACGCGTACATATTGAAGAGCAAATGCCAGGGCCCGCCGTGCAAGAACATGGACGTTAAGAGAATCCATGGCCTTTGAAAAACATCTGAGGACACCAAGGCATACGATTCAGTAAATCCGGGGATAAAGTATTGGAGAGCAAACACTACCACATTCACGAGTATCAGAATCCACGTAGCATTTCGTAAGCGCATATCCTTTGGAGAACTCAAGGGTTTTTATGGTTTGCGATTAGCGTTGGGTGTCTGCAGGCATATCGGAGGAGTTATGCAAAACCGGTTAGGCCAATCCTGGCGCCGGTCGGACTGGGGGGACGCCCCATCCGGGGTCAGTCCGACGACGAGCGT
>CAZHJH010000028.1:0-14424 GCA_964533475.1 uncultured Methanosarcinales archaeon | reverse complement strand
GTATTCAGCTAACACCGGAAGCCCCGCCCTTCAGGGCGGCGGAGGACGTCACTTCCCCCATCATATCCGAATGGATGGACGAACATGCAGTCTTCATTAACGACCAATCCTCCTAACTCCCGGACAATGTCAAATATCCGGTAGTGTTTGTAGGCAACAGTGTCCGTATTTTGGTATTTGCCGGCGAATCCTCCCGTCGCAAGCACAACATGCCGCGCACGCATCTCTCCGATATTGAAGCAGAGTTTGAAGCCCGTTTCTATCCGTTCAATTCCAAGTAGTTCCGTGTCTGTATGGGCTTGCATGCCTTGCTGCAATTTGCTCAAGAATGCCGCACCACCACGTTTCAGCGTTGACGGGATAACTCCAAACGCCCTTGGCTCGTATGGGATTTCCAGTTCCTCAAGTAAATCAGTGACGCGATTCGTGTGCGAATACACAAACCGCATCTTCTCCTCGTCTTCTCCAAGCTGGGAAACCGACCTTCGAACGATCTCATCAAGCGCCTCTGGAGCGCAGAGCCTGCAATGGCCGTAACTCTTTGCGGATGTGTTTCGCTTAGCACTTTTCTGATCCGTGCATATGAAGTGATCAATGTCGTGTTTTCTGAGCTCATAATTCACGATACTGCCCGCGATGCCTGTTCCTATTATCGCTATGTCCGTTGCGCCAAAGGTAAGGCGCACAGCTCATGACTGAATCCCCTTGATATGGTTTTTCAACTAGCATTTTGATTCCTCCGCGTTTAATGTCCGCGCGACATAGGTATTTCTAGCTCTTTGAAAGTTTTAACATAGAAGGACTACTTCACCAATACCCTTGACTGATTTTAAAGATGAAACTATCTAAGAAGATATTAACGCCAAAGACAATCAACTCTTGTCATGAAAATGGAAGTAATACACTACTATATATTTGTTGCTAAATGAAAAATCATTGTGTTTTCTTATGGAGTGCTCTCAGAAGATTGCGGTCCGTAGATCCTATCTGCTTTCGCTTCCTCTCTCTGCATGTCGATCATTTCGTACATTTCACCAAGGCCCCTGAACATGTCGGATATCCCTGCGAACGCTACTGCGTTACGTTGGTGTTCAGCGCGGGGAGATATCGCTAGCATCCTGCCCAATACATTGAACATGCCAATGAACTTGTGCAATGCTTCCCGCTTATGCGCCAAATATGCGTCACGGGCGGGGAATATGCCTCGGAGAACTTCGCAATGCGCCTCTGGCGTTAGCGCATAATCCAAGCCCTTTGTTTTCGCCAGGGACACAAGCTCTGATAAGACTCTGGGACTTACATCAACCACTCTTGACCGAAGGTCATCCATAAGCGCCGCATCGAGAGGGCGCTCTACAGTGTTGAGATCGAAGCCTTGCTCAATAGACTGCAACGCCTGCGTCATGGTTTTTTTCGGGGTGTATTTTTTTCGTGCCATCTCCCGGTATAGCCCAATGGTTTCGGGGGATGGGACGATGAGTTGCAACGAAGCCGTGAAACCAGCAACCTCGGCATCAATAGCCTCCCTTGGCTCGCCATCTTGCTCCATCGCCGCAATGATGGCTGTTTGAGCATGACTCATCATCTCATGAAATATTTTCTGTGATCGAGGATCAGCAGAATCCGTGATATACTGATCCACATCGCGCTGCACAAGCGCTTCAAGGATCTGTTCCTGAACATCCATGCGCAACGCAAGTCTTTACCGCTTTAAGAATGTTGATGGTCGCCGGCGCTGGGATTTTCACCCATAAAGCATGTGCTTGTTACAGGATTCTACTCCGGGAGCTTGACTGAGTCTAAGCAGGAATATGCAAAAATCTTTCGAGAAAATTACCCACATGTTCCATGGCTCGCTCCCAGAGCGTGCACTGGTATCCCGAATAGGGTATCACGCCTCTTTTTCTCAAATGATGATATGTGCTCGGAGAACACACCCGTTCGTCTTTTCCGTTAAGGATGGCCGCATATTCTTCCACTGGAAGTCTATGCAGGACGGTTTCTTGCAGAAGCTGTTCGAGAATCCTTCGGTCTTCTTCAAGCTCCGGAACTTGGCGTCGATGAGCGTAGACTATTTGCCTATGCCGAAGCACTTCTCTCAAAATAATTACAACCGGGTCCAAGTCAGGATTGTGTACTCGGTGTCTTGGGCTTTCACTCATTGCATCCATATTCTGTAGAAACGTATAATCTCTTATAAACCATATCGTTTCAGCATCTCTTCTTCCATGAAATGCAATTTCTTAGCCGGAACAATCAAACACTGAGGAAATGATGTAAATAATTCTTCCTTCAACTTTCCAAGAGTGCCCGCATGAATTTGCTGTTTTTCTGAACCCAACGCAGCGCAGCCAACGGCAATGGTTTTGGCAGGCAATCCTTTTTCTATGAGATACGCGCAAGCCTGATTAATCGTAAGAAACTTAGATTCCTTCAGATCCAAGTCCAGCAACACCAACGTATGCATATCTCCTTTCATGTTCTTCTTGATAACTTCGATGGGAGAAAACACATCCTCATGATGAAACGGGATCGATGTGGTTTTTCCAAATTTGTACAATTCAAGACCGGTTATTCCAACCGCAGTAAGGATTGATGCATTATGAATTACGGAAACCTTGATCCCTTTATCCAGCGCGCGCTGATAAAGATCCACATGCGTCGTTGCAGAAAAAACATCTCCGACAATAAGGAATGCGGTGTCATGCTGCTTTGCATCCTTAAGGATAGTCTCTTCAGCGCGTTTCTCAACAATCTCCCGATCCGCAAGAACAATCTTCTTTCCATAGTAGGCTTCCAGCTTCGAAACCGGAACCTGCAATAAGGACGTATAATTCTCAAGATACACGGCCCGGGCCTTCTTGACCGCTTCAAGCCCTTTAATGCTTATATCCTTCTCGTCCGCGAGTCCGATACCGATGATGTAGAGAGTCATCCTCATGCGAATAATACCTCCCTCTTATATGTATTTTGGTGAATCTAAAAGGTTTTATAATACGCATGGATCGAATGCTGAATGACGCTGAGTTTAGTTGAAGGGGAGTCACAACCCTTTGTCTTGTGCAATACTTCACCTTGGGTATATAACGGAGATACGTACAAGGCACTTCCTCTGGAAGATCGAATTCCTGAAGGTAAGAGTATATATGACCCTGTACGTAATGAATTTCATACCGTCCATATTTCGCATCAGCACATATTGCAAAAGCAGACTATTGCACGAATCTTGACTCATCTTGCGCGAGTGGCTCTCCCTCGGTCCAATGAGACTCCCTTATCTGAATCTGCATTGCCCTGCAACTTTTCTCCCACGACCAATCTCACCTCCGAATCCTTCCGAAGTGGCATGGTTGCCAAATACCCGTTTCAACAGGGGGAAACCTCTATTCATCTTGAAGGGTGTGTGAAGGGATTTGGCCTATCTACATATCAGGGAGAGATTGAATCTTTCGTACTCTTCTCCCCTTACCCCTCGCATCCTAACTTTGATTTTGGCTGGATAAAAGAACATCTCGCTCGAGTACTCCCAGCGTATTCATCTTTAGATCCCGAGGCATGTGTAAACGCAGTTCTGGTTACTCCATTGGAAACATTTATGGACATTCACGCACTTCTTCGAATTAATCTGGAACATCTAAATGACAAAAGAAAGATTAAAGCGGCGCGAAGGCTTCTCAACGATACTTATGTGCTTGCTGTGTTGATTGAGAACTACGCTAAAACCTCCCGTGAACCTTCAATAACGTAATCTTGTTCTCCATTGAACTGTGGCATCTAATTCCGTCTCATGGAAAAGCGCTAAGGGGGTTATGGATTGAACGGACTGTGTTAATTAGATGCATCATGGGCAATAGTTCCCTTTGGAGTCAAGCGAAACGCCTCTCCTCCGTTCCTCGCTTCATCCTCCAACACGTTATGCATGACGGCTGTTGGAAACCCCACATTATCCGAGCAGATCTCTCGAAAACGTTTACGACAATACTCCTCCGCCTGTGCCCCCAAGTCATAAATGCCATCCATTCCCTCCTCCCGGATTGCCTTGTCAATAGAGTCAAGCACGACTGCGAGATATTTCCTCAATCCCTGAGAGATCATGAACGCTCCCGGAGTGATAGGCCTTCCTTGTTTATCCCTTACAGGGCCATACATACTGTCATGTACCCTGAAAAAACAAGAGGCAAGTGTCTCCGGATCATGAACACCTGAAAAAGGGACGCAGTGCGCTATCGCAAAGTCCATGACTCCCTCATGGGGTAACCAAGTTATCGAAGGGTCAAACTTAGCGTATATTGGGTGAGGATCGGGATGCCACTGGTAATGTATTGCTACGCACTGTTGGCCTCCCCGCCCAAACAGGACCAATTCGTCAAAGCTGTGCTGCACGATGGGGCATAGAATGCGTGCAGCTGCCGTCTGCACAGCTTGAGCATTAAGAGATTCAGCACAGAGTTCTGGTTCGCCGGCAGCGCAGGCTTCCGCGGCTTTGGCTTCTGAAGCGGCAGCGATTTTATGATGGACTCCTGTGAACTTTCTCTCAGCGAGATCTTCTGCCTTTGGCATCACTAGCTTGCACACTTGAACATACTCGGGCTCTGGCCAATCGTCTCTGGAATATGTAAATTCATTGACCCGAGTGAATCCTTGGATATTCATAGCGGCGAGAATGCGCGTACAGTATATATGGTTTATTGGACTGGACATGAGCAATGCCTGCCTAAAAATGTTCTGGATCAAATTAAAAGAACGAGATACCTATCTTCCAAGCATACTCACAAGAGAATACGCACCGTATCCAATTCCGTATCCAATAGCGGTGCATATTGTGGCGCTGCCCGCATATAATCCACTACCTTGCATTGCGCTTCTCGCTCTGTGCTCCTGGGAATCAATATCTAATTGAATTGCAGCTAAATCTGATGACACAGCTCCCGCTGCCAATCCGTACGTGCCAGCAGCTGCTATTGGCGCAACCAAGAGTGTGGGCCCGGCAGCTCCTAGTGGTAATTGTGCTGCATCGCAAAAACCTTTCACTGCCCCCGCTGCAAAGGGAAGCATGCAAACGATCGGATGTTGAGCAAGCACAGCAAGATGTACTGAGGTTAATACTTGAGCGCTATGTTCCGGAGTCGTCATTATGTCATCAATCGTGCTCATAGAACCGGCAGTTTTTTTCCATCATATAATGATTTCGCTTTCCCGTAATACAGTAACATTTCATTAATTCACTATCGCTTCACTCTTGTATCCCCTAATTCTTTCCCACACAATCCTTTGTAATCGTCGATTTATCGTCGAGAAAAGCGAGATTAAAGGTTTTAAACCTATTTTAAACCTATATACTCCAGAACAATAATCTTTATATACCACCACTATTATAGAGAAAAGTATATTAATACCGTTTTTTGGCGAAAACGGCTTGAGTGTGTTAAACGGGTTGCATCGAAATTTTGGCGAATTTCGGTTGCGTTATTCACCTGTTGGCGCAAGTAAATAACTTCGTTCTGAGGATTAGCTAGGAGTGGTGCTATTTAAACCTTTCGATTTAGATAGTAAACTCCGAATAAAAAGAGGGGTTGAAACAATGGACTTTATGGTGCAACGGGCTATGGAAACGGAACAACAAAACACGAGAATCATCGAAGGCTTAGTCGGACAGGCAAACATCAAAGTCATAGGCTGCGGTGGTGCCGGCAACAACATGGTCAATTGGCTCTATAAGAAGGGTATCAAAGGGGCCGAGATCATTGCATGCAACACGGACCAGCAGCATCTCTCCATCACTGAAGCGGATAAAAAGTTCCTTCTTGGAAAGGATGTCACAAGAGGACTTGGCTGCGGAGGCTTCCCCGAGAAGGGTGCTGCGGCCGCTCAAGAGTCTCTCCAGGATATTAAGGACTCCTTGCGCAAATCAGACATGGTCTTCGTCTGCGCAGGCATGGGAGGCGGCACTGGAACAGGAACCGCTCCTATTGTGGCCAGCGTTGCGAAGGACATCGGTTCTATAGTCATTGGAACTGTTACGATGCCATTTAAGATTGAGCGCGCAAGAGTCGATAAGGCCGAGCATGGACTCGCGCAGCTCAGAAAGGTCGCGGACACAGTTATTGTCATTGATAACAATCGCCTCGTGAGCATTGCAGGAAACCTTCCTATTCAGCAGGCATTTGCCGTTGCGAACGAGCTCATTGCCACCATGATTAAAGGAATTGTAGAAACCATAGCTATCCCCAGCTTAGTCAACCTCGATTATGCAGACGTAAAGGCAATTATGTCAAATGGCGGCGTCGCAGCGATAGGCATTGGATATTCAGACACAGCTAATAAAGTTGAGGAAGCCGTGCGCGGAGCGCTCTCAAACCCCTTATTGGACATAAGCTATGATGGAGCTACAGGAGCACTCCTCCACATTACGGGCGGTCCAGATCTCACATTGGATGAAATCAATAAGATTGGTGAAATGGTAACCGAAAGTATGGATGATGACGCCAATGTTATCTGGGGAGCACGCATTGACGCAGAAATGCGCGGCAAAGTCTCCGTGATGACAATCATCACGGGAGTCAAGAGCCCATGGATCACAGGCAGAGGGCAAGTCGAATCTCATGCGGCCTCGGATCAACTGAGTGACGAGCTCGGTATAGAGATTATCAGGTAAGTTACGCTCATCACCTCACTTGAGGTGACGCTTTCTTGCCTTCATCTTAACCACCCCCCAAACCCCAAGATGAAGGCAATTTTTTATTTTTTTATAGAAAACCAGCGGCAATTAAATGCTTCTCAGTAGTTTCTGGCAATGCCTTTGGACCAATATGCAAATCAACAGTTGATTTTTCTGAAATCGCATATAAGTATTGCGGTTGGGCGGTGACAAGCACTCGAGGTAATGACGCATCGAATTGCCGCGCCGTGAGGTCAATATGCACATCAAGCCGGGGATCATGATTCCATGCATGCCATAAACGTTCACCTTGTGCGCAGAAATCTCCCGCGACCATGGGAATTCCGAAGCAGAGTTCTATAGCATACGCGCCAATTTGGCACTTCCCTCTAGGAAAATTCGACATGACTGCTCTTAGGAGCCGCTCGAATGCTATTAATCCCTTTCCATAAGGCAGTGCGCGCACTTCAGGAAGCGTATAGCATTCCTCTGTAATCCTGCATAGCTCGAGAAGTGCTGATGGCTTTTTAAATTATTTCTTCAATTGCAGCTTATTCATCATCCTCGAGAAAACATCTTTGCCTTTTTCCGTGGTTCGTTTGAGACGTTCCGCATAATCCCCTGAATACTTTGGAATATCCTTGACACGATTGCCCTGGCCTCCATACTCTCGGAAGTACATGATATTCTCAAGCGTGTATTCAGGCGGCTCGGGAGGTTGCTCATCCGCGTAGCCAATCGTGACAATCGCCTGCGGCCTGATTTCATTCGGCATACTCACGAGATTTCTGAGCGCATCTTCGTCGAATGCCCCGACCCAGCATGAGCCGAGGCCGAGAGCGTGCGCCATAAGCAGCATATTTTGAACCGCGGCCGCGCAGTCCTGAATCGTATACAGCCGCTCCCCACGTATGCCATAAAACCGTTTGCTTTTCTCAGGCTCTCCCACCACAATAATATGAACCGGCGCTCGCGCCATCCAGTGCTGCTGCATGCAGCTCTCCGCGATCTGCTCTCTCTTCTTCTGATCGAGAATAACAATAAACCTCCAGTCCTGAAGATTGCCGCAGCTCGGCGCTGCCTTCCCCGCTTCAAGAATCTGGCCTATCTTGTCCCACTCAACAGGAGCCTGCAAGTACTTGCGTATTGATCGCCGGTTTTTAATCGCTTCATACACGTCCATGCTGTTTTCTCACCTTATGAGGTTAATAAACCTTACGCTAGAGACACTCCTGTTAGGGGATCTTATTGTTGTAATATCCAAATTACTAAGCAACACCACGGGCGAGGGCGAGGCGGGGGAAGCCCCCTTCGGGGTGCCGAGTAGGCCGCAGGCCGTCCGAAGCCAGTCGTGGTGTTGCCCCATATTCAATTTTGTCATTTGTCTTTGCCAATTACAATAACGTCTCAATAATCCAAAAGAGCACGTACAAGGACATGAGGACTACTCCGTGCTTCCATGTGATATACTCTTTTCTGAGGAATGAGGATCCTATGTACACGCACACGAGCATGAATACTGCCGTGCGAATGAAGAGCCACCGGTCAAATAAAATGGGATGAATGAGCACTGTGACTCCAAGCACGAGGGTTGCGTTCATAATCACGGCTCCAAACACGTTGCCAAATGTCAGGTGGCTGTGCCTTCCAAGGGCTGAATGGATGCTTACGGTAATCTCCGGAGCGGTTGTTCCCAGTGTTATGAATAACGATCCTATTAGGAACAAGGGAATATACGCTTGATGCGAGATTTCTACGACGGAGAACACAAGCCACCGCGCGCCCAGCAGCAGGATCGCGAGCGATATTATAAACACGATCATGTCCTTATAGATATGCTTCCATTTCACATCATCTTTGATCCTTCCCAGCTCTCCTTCCTTCTTCACGAGCGTGACAAGATACAGGAAAAATGCCGTGATCAGCACAAGGCCATCCTCCCGGGAGAGGCTTCCATCAAGCCCGAGAAGCAAGGGAAGCATCGTAACAAGCAAAATGGTAATGATCGTGCGCTCATACACTTTTCCTTCGATTTTGACTTTTTTCCCAATGACCGCAGCAATTCCCAGGACAACGGTTGCGTCAAGAATATTCGCTCCGAGCACATTACCCAGAGAGAGAACGTTTTCCTTTACAATGGCGGACATAATTCCGGTTGTAAGCTCGGGAAGCGCTGTTCCGATTGAAAGAATCACAAACCCAATGAGATATTCGCTGATGCCCGTTGTGCGTGCATAATTAGAGATGGACTCAATAAGCTTGCTTGAGCTGCGAATGATTACAAAGATGCATATTGCGGCGATGATAAGATACCACATAAACTCTGTCATCTCAGCATTCCTCCGGAGTATAACTGTGAACCGTGTCACCGCATAGCGTGGTATGGAATCCTTCACGGATGAGTGGAACGAGAGCAAGCGTGCGCACGACACCATGCACCTGTGTATAGGGAACTTCCAATCTTTCGTCATCAGTTAAAGGAATGAGGCTTATCTGATTTTCCTGTTCAATGCGGAGGTAGAGTGTATACGGACTGCTCGGCATGTGAACGCGGATATGATCTGCGGTGTAGCAGGCCGATGGTATTCGTATGGGGGCGATCTCCTCACAATGTGCCACAGTCAGCGCCCGCTCCGCCCTGTCTCCAAGGAGAATCATCATCACTGCTCCGAGCAGTAGCGCGATAAGTACAGTGATGCACGTTGCTGCCAGAGGGCTCAGGGCTTTACGTGATTTCATAGTGGATCTTGTTCCTAATAAATTTCATAAGTTCTCCGATTACAAGCACGCTGCATGAGATGATGATAATGAGTATCCAGTCGCTCAACGTGAGGGGCACCGTCTTAAACCATGTGCTTAAGGGCGTGTAGAGCACCATCACCTGAAGTATAATCGATACTCCAATCGCGAGCAGCATACGGGGATTGCTCCAAAATCCCAATTTGTACAGCAGATGCTTTTCTGACCTGCAGTTGAGCACGTTGAACATTTGGAACATCATCAGTGTTGTAAATGCCATCGTCGTCGCGTACATGTATAAATACGATTCTGCATCGAGTGTTGTTCCCGGGAATTGGCCTCCAACCCGCAATATGAACGCATACAGTCCGAGCGTTCCCAGCATCATGAGGATGCCTATGCTCATCATGCGTAGCATGACAAACCGCGTTAGGATTCCTTGTTTTGGGTTTCTTGGCTTGCGTTTCATGATATCGGGCTCCGCTGGCTCTACGGCGAGTGAAAGCGCAGGCAATCCATCTGTTGCAAGGTTGATCCAGAGCAACTGAATAGCGAGGATGGGCAATGGGAGGCCGAGCATAACGCCTAAAAAAACGACGAGGACTTCAGCGAGGTTTGAGCTGAGCAGGTATTCCATTGATTTCCGAATATTGTCATACACGCTCCTTCCTTCTTCGACCGCGTTGACGATGGATGAGAAGTTATCATCCGTGAGCACCATGTTTGAGGCTTCCTTCGCGACATCCGTTCCCGTTATTCCCATGGCAACGCCAATGTCTGCTTTTTTAAGCGCCGGCGCGTCATTGATGCCGTCGCCCGTCATCGCGACGATGTGACCTTTTTTCTTGAGCGCATCTATAATCTTGAGTTTATGTTCGGGATTGACACGCGCGTAAATGGTGATATGCTCCACTTCGCGATCGAGTTCAAGCTTCTCAAGTTCCTCTCCCGTAATTGCTTTTCCCGTAATTCCAAGCTGTGCAGCAATCGCGAGCGCCGTGATCTTATGATCTCCCGTGATCATGACAACGCGGATGCCTGCCTCATTGCATTTTTGGATGGCTTCCTTTACTTCTGCGCGAGGCGGATCAATCATGCCTTGCAGGCCTATAAACACAAGGCCGTTTTCCTTAAATTCTTTTTTTGTGTCCTTGTACGCGAATCCAAGGACTCGCAGCGCCTGCTTCGCGTATTGTTCATTCGCTGCAAGAATCGCTTTTTTATCCTTGGGCGTGAGTTTGCGCACTTTTCCAGAAGCCCATATTTTCGTGCACTTCTTAAGGAGGATGTCCGGGGCCCCTTTCGTGAACATCACCTTCGATTTTCCTTTTTTGTGCAATGTGCTCATCATCTTTCGCTCTGATGTGAAATCGATCTCATCCACTCTTGGCATGCGCTCTTCAAGCGCCTCTTTTTTGAGCCCAAGCTTCATCGCAGCGACAATCAGTGCAACCTCTGTCGGATCGCCAAACGGTATTCCATCCTCGAGCTTTCCGTCTGTGCAGAGTGATCCTGCCGAGAGCAGCAGCTCAAGATCCTTGCTTGCAACGCTCTTTGTCCCGAGAAGAAATGTTCCCTCGGCCGAATATCCAGATCCCGTGACGTCAACGGTTTTGCCGTTGACGAACAGTTTTTTAACTGTCATCTCATTATGCGTGAGCGTTCCTGTTTTGTCCGTGCATATGACCGTTGTTGCGCCAAGCGTCTCCACGCTCGGGAGCGTTCGAATAAGCGCGTTGCGCTTGACCATCCGCTTGACGCCGAGCGCGAGCGCAATCGTAACGATGATGGGCAATCCTTCAGGTATCGCCGCAACGGCGAGCGCAACCGCGTCGCGAAACGTAAACAGCGCCTCAGTGCTCAAGAGCGAGATTCCTCTCCGTGCGAGAACACTTGCGAAGAACACGGCGCATATCCCGATAACCCCGAGTCCAATAAGCTTGCTCATGCGACCGAGTGATTTTTGAAGGGGAGTTAGCGGCTCAACTTGTTCCTGGAGCATCATTGCGATTTTTCCAATCTCCGTCTGCATGCCCGTAGCTACGACAATAGCTGTGCATCTCCCGGTCGTGACTGTCGTGCTTGAGAAAATCATATTCTTCTGGTCTGAGATGATAAGATTTCCTTTAAGCGCCTCTGCTGTTTTTTCAACAGGAGTGCTTTCTCCCGTGAGCGGAGCTTCCATCGTGCTCATGTTGTGATGGTCCAGGATGCGTGCGTCCCCCGGTATTTTTTGTCCTAATTCGACAAGGATAAGATCTCCAGGCACGATGAGCGCGGCTTCGATCTCCTGCTCTTTTCCACCTCGGATCACAATCGCTTTGAGGCTCGCGATCTTTTTGAGCGCCTCCATCGCCCTTTCCGCGTTGTATTCCTGGATGAATCCGACAACGGCGTTAATGACAAGAATGATGAGGATTACGATGGCATCTTCCCACTCGCCGATCATCCCCGAGAGAATCACCGCGACGATCAGGATGATAACGAGAAAATTGCTGAACTGCCTCAGGAGGATTATCCAGGGAGGGTTTTTGTCCTTTGTTTTAATCTCATTTCTGCCATACTGGCCGAGCCGTATGCGTGCTTCATCATTGCTCAATCCTTTCGAAGACGTGTTGAGCTGTGCAAGGACATTTTTTGCGGGCGTGTTTGTGTAGTTCATGTGCGCTCCTCGAACTTGATGAACCATTTGTTCGTCTGGCGATCATATGAGAATACGGCATTGTAGCGCTTTCCGTCCTCAAGCGCGAAGAGTAATGGTTTAGGTATTGTTGTTTCTACGCTCGACCCTCTTTTGTAAATTTTTCTCCTGAATTCTGTCATTTTTCCGGAAAAACCGCTATTTTTGCCTTAAAACCTCTATTTTTATACGTTTTTATATAGTTACTTATTTTAATACTAACTAAACTATTAAGTTAAATACTTATATATAAAGGTTTCCGAGCGGTGTGTATGCGATGACACACTAAACACGCTAAATTGCAGAATCAGCGGGTTGCTCTTAAGGCACTTCGAACGATGCCCTCTGGCACATACGTCGCCCATGCTCCGCCGTAATCATTCATCTCTCCAATACGTTTAGGCAGGGAATACCTTGCCTTTCCGTCTTTTGCTTTCTTGTCCCGCAGAGTGACCTCGATAATATCATCATCAGGAATATGTGAGGGTATCGTGACGGGTAATCCCGTCGCAATAAGCATTCGTTCCTGCCTGTCGAGCTCCCGCTGGGAGAGACCGCAAAGATCCCTTGAGATTCTCCCCGCAATCATCATTCCAATTGAGACGCAATGACCATGCGGCATCTTATAATCACTGAGGCTTTCAATAGCATGCCCGGCGGTATGCCCATAATTGAGAATCCTTCGTAATCCCCTTTCATTCGGATCTTTCTCGACAACAGACCCCTTAATCATGCAATTCTTACGTGCAATTTGCAATGCTGTTGGAGCATCTCTCTGGAGTATAAGCCACATATGCTCTTCTAAAAAATTAAAAAAATCGCGGTCATAGATAACGCCGTGTTTTATGGTTTCCGCAAGCCCATTCACATATTCCTCATCAGGAAGTGTTTTAAGTGTGTCAATGTCTATATACACTCGTTTTGGCTGCCAGAATGCTCCTACGAGGTTTTTTCCGAAGCGCAAATCAACTCCTGTTTTTCCTCCCACGGAAGCATCTGCCATCGCGAGCAGGCTCGTCGGTATTTGAACAAAAGGGATGCCCCTATTATAAATCGCAGCAATAAATCCCGCCACGTCTCCGACAACACCGCCTCCCAAGGCTAGGATCACGGAATCTCTGCCGTATTTCCGCTGCGACATCTGCCCGATTATGTCAAGGCACACCTCTGCTCGCTTGTTTGCTTCTCCTGCGGGAATAACGAACGTATCCGTTTTGAGATCTGCCCTCTGGAGGGTCTCTTCGAGCCGTGATGCGTGCAGAGGCCTTACATTCGAATCTGTGATAATGGCATGCTTGGATCCGAGGCGCTCCGCTTTGAGCCAATCGCCGATCTCTTGAAATATATCAAAACCAAAGACAATATCATAGGAGTCGTCAATATTTCGTTGCAGGGTGAGATGCAGTGAGTGCTTGTCTGCTTGTACCATAACCATTCACGTGTGCTCCCTCGAAAGTGCTCCTTATTTTATAAATGTTCATGCCTGAAATGATAACTTTAAATATTTCCTCGACAGAGCAAAACGTATGGAACTCGTGACTATTGTGATTCGATTAGGCATTGTCTTTATCTTAAGCCTGCTCTTTGGACTTGAGCGTCAGCGCGCGCACAAACCCGTTGGGATGGGAACATTCACATTCGTGGCGATTGGCGCAGCAACACTGGCCATCGTTGCCATGAGTGTTTTTAAGGACAGCTCTATAGGCCTGCTGGGGGCGATCGTAACGGGTATTGGTTTTCTCGGCGCGGGCGCATTGATTCGGACATCTGACAAGATTTTTGGATTCACAACCGCCGCAAGTATCTGGCTCTTCGCCATTATTGGCCTCGTGATTGGCATCGGCGAATACGTTATCGGTGCGCTGGTCTACATCCTCGTGTGGTGCGTCGTGCTTATTGACAAATACCTTGAGCTCCGGGGCATCGGGAGCTATCAGAAAAAACTCATGATTAAAACGAATGCGATCGTGAATGAAAAGCAAATTAAGAAGGAGATCCTCCAGCACGCGCGGCGATGCAGGCTCATCGGCGTCGAAATCGACAAGGTAAACAACAAGCTGACAATCAATTACATCATTGAAGGCGTTAAGGGCGAGATCAACAAAATCCCAAACTTGCTGTACGAGCATGAATGGCTTGAAAGCTGCAAAGTAGAGTAATTCTCCTCATTAAACAGCATCAGCTTATGATCTCTCTTTCACGCAGAGAATCTGAAACGCCCATTCTGGATGATGCTTGACAAACGGCTGTGTTAATTCAGAGATGAGAAACCAGAAGTACTTCGGCCGAAATCGCATGAATCCTCGCGATGTGAGCAACGGCCTCCAGCCATTAACTCCCGTGATGT
>CAZHJH010000027.1:4237-14513 GCA_964533475.1 uncultured Methanosarcinales archaeon | reverse complement strand
TTCTCTTATCCCGGTTTTCAATCCATGAGAAGTCGAGGTACAGATGCCAGGGCAGGAAGAGCACGTTGAAGTCCTCTTTATCCTCGTTGAGGAACGCATTCATCTCATAATAATCCGCAGGATAGTCAACGGGAATGATCTGGTTTCCTATAAAGAGAAACGGCGTCAGAAGGAATGGCAAAATCAATGCTGCTGCCCTGACCTTTTTTGGAATAGCGGAAAGCCCTTGCGCAGCCAAATACGCATACGAGATGCAAAGGAGGACAAGAAATTTCTGAGGCTCACGGAATCCTCTGAACAAGGGAATCATATCATACAGGAATCTGAACACTGTGTCTGTAATCGTGGTAGCTGTTGCGAGTGCCAGAATAATGCCGGCGAATCCTAGCATAAGAAACCGATTCTTATACTTATCTTTGCACACGATGTACCCATGCACCGCAAGATAGAGCACGATGAGAAATCCGGGGATTATAAGCCAGAGCGGAGTGAGAAGATACGCGTCCTGCCTCCAAAAGCCGTGCAGCGTAAGCAGCGTTGCTACATGATTCCATGCGCTATTTTCAGCGTCAAACATTAGCACGTCCGCGTTGCCAAGCGGCGATATCGCTATTGTGGCAGCGGAAAACATAGTGAAGATCCAGTACGCGTTGATAAGAAGATATATGACAGCGGTGATACTGTATGCCGTCACATCCTTTTTTCTCATGAAGATAAGCATGGCGATGCCCGCTATGATGGTCATGTGCAGGCTGAATACCGTTATGATGGAGAGCAGCACCGCTATGCGAATAGGCCTGCGCTCTTTTCTCATCAATTCAAGGATAAACCAGGGAAGAAGGGCATACGCGAAGAGCAAGTTCCAGTGCCCCGCGATAAAACGCATGTATGTGAAGGGATTAACGGCATAGAACACGGCTGCGAAGATTCTGGTCATGGGTTTTCCCCGCATGAGCATATACATGGAGAGCATACTCAGGAAAAACATGAGGAAAATCTCGGCTTTTTGCAGCAAAGAAGTGGAAATGAACTGTTTAAGGATGCCTAGGACAATCAATTTTGGAAGCGACGCAGCATCTAACCCGAGCTCACCGCGGTTTGGATACGTGAGATACGCGCCGTGAATGAAATCCTCAATCGATTTCACTCCATGAATCGCACTGGGGGAGGTTATGCTGTCGAGAGTGAAGATATATTTACCTGAGGAGAGCGGAAGCGTGATCGCCAGGCAGATTCCAATAAAAAGCAACACGGGCAGGATATGGTTACGCATCTGACACAATAGGAGTTGCAGATATTAAAGAATTCGTGTTTTAGAATATCCATGTGTGAAACATTTATATACAAGGATATTGGAGCACGAGGGAACTGGTGATACCATGAACGCATTTCTGGCAATACTTAGCGTCGTCATCGTGAGCTTAGTCTCCTTCGTGGGGCTCTTCACACTTTCGATGAAGCTCCAGCACATTCAAAAAATCCTGCTCTATATTGTGAGCTTCTCAGCCGGGACCTTGTTAGGGGCTGCGTTTTTTCATCTTATCCCTGAACTCGGAGAGTCTGTAGATCCGCAACAGGTATCCATCTTTATTTTAGCTGGAGTGCTTGTGTTCTTCGTCCTTGAGAAATTCATCCATTGGCATCACTGCCATGATCCGAAGCATGTAGGCCATACCCATCCTGTGGGCGCACTCATCCTCATGGGAGACGCGCTTCATAATTTTGTGGATGGACTGGCCATTGGAGCGGCATATATCGTATCCACACAGCTCGGGATTACGACGACTATTGCAATAATTGTCCATGAGATTCCGCAGGAGGTTTCAGATTTTGCAATCCTGCTTCACGCAGGATACTCGCGATCCAAGGCCCTCTTTCTTAACTTCCTCAGCGCGTTGACAGCGGTTTTGGGCGCCATTGCCGCGTTTGTTCTTACGGGGATTGGCGACCATGTGGAAATGATTATTCTCCCCATCATGGCAGGGGGCTTTATTTACATCGCTGCATCAGATCTTCTGCCACGGCTCCAGAAAGAAACGGCAGTGCGAAAGTCAGCAATTCAGTTTGTCATGATTGCGCTGGGGCTGGGCGTGATGTGGATGCTATTGTTGCTCGATTAATCCCTTAATCCCCAAGAAATCCTTCTCGAGATCTTGCCTTAATCCTGGACGATAGAGAATTGCCGCTGGATGATACAAAGGATATACTTTAAACTGAAGGCCGTTTATTGATTTCTGCACGGGTTTCCCATGGAGGAATGAGATTCCCCCAATGGATTTCATCCTGTCCGTGTCAAAATCCGCGAGCACAAACTTTGTGGAGAAATTCCCAAGCGTGATGACGACTTTTGGCTGGATGGCTTTGATCTGCTCGACGAGATATGGCGTATGCGCTTTAATCTCATCATTCGTCGGATCGCGGTTATTTGGCGGCCGGTATTTGAGAATATTTGCGACATACGCATCATCAAGCGTAAGTCCGATGGAGCGCATGAGTTTATCAAGCTCCTGGCCCGCGCGGCCAACAAACGGAACTCCTTGAACATCTTCCTGCTCCCCTGGCGCCTCTCCTATGAACATGATGCGCGCGTCGGGATTGCCTTTTCCAAAGACAAGGTTCTGCGCTGACTCGCGCAAATGATCATGCAACTCGTCCAGAATCCTCTTTCTAATCTGCTCAAGCAGTTCAGCCTTGGACATAATTAGCTCTTCTTGTTCTTCTTTGGCTTTTCGACAACAGGGATAGCATTGGGCGGAGTTCTCATGAACGCTGCGATAATCATAGAGAGAATAATCCCTTGGAGCAGGATTCCGAGAAAAATTGCCGGATATTGGGCTGGACTTGTGTAAAATTCCCGCATTTGCAGCGTCATGTCTGTGATATTGCCTTCGGATATGCCCTGCGCCCCCATCTGCTGCGTCTGAAACTCAATGCCGCGGTCAAGCCACTCAGGATGAATGATTGTGTTATACCCATAAAAAAACATCGTTATGATCACAGACGCCAATGATACAATGAGCATGCCGTGCTTAACTCCATTCCAGAATCCGAACGCCTCTTGTTTTTTAATCTCTTTGAGTCCGAAATAGATTCCCAGGATAGGCACAATAATCGATATATACCCCGTATACTGGCCTACGTGCATGAGACTCGTGTGAAAGCCAAGAAGAAACTCAAGAAGAACCCAGGCACTCACGCCAATGCCCACAATCACTCCATACTTGATTTGTACGGGGGGATTCATGCTACACCCACTTCTTCCATTTGAAATACCCCATCATTATGAGCGATGCAGTTATCATGATGCCCCATATCATAAAATACCCGTACCTCCATCGCAGTTCTGGCATATAATCAAAATTCATGCCATAGACGCCCACGACGAACGTTAACGGAATAAAAATGGTTGCGATGACCGTAAGCACCTTCATGACCTCGTTCATGCGATTACTCATATTCGACAAGTAAATATCTACCATGCTGGCTAACATGTCTCTGTACGTTTCAACAGCGTCAATAATCTGAATGGAATGGTCGTAGACATCCCGGAGATAGATCGCAGTTGTTTTTGTCACAAGCTTGGATTCAATCTCTTGGAAATTGTGCAGCACCTCGCGAGTCGGCCAGAGGGTCTTTCTCAGAAACATAAGCTCCCGTTTGAGCTCATGGATGCGCTTGAGAATTGCCGCTTTTGGATTTATGGTAATATCCTCCTCCAGCTGCTCCATCTGGTCGCCGAATTTCTCCAAAATCGTGAAGTAGTAATCCACGAGCGAGTCAATGAGGCAGTACGCGAGGTAATCAGCACCCATTTTTCTGACCCGGCCGCGGCCTTTTCGAATGCGGTCACGGATGGGATCAAAGACATCCCCAATGTCTTCCTGGAATGAGATGACAAACGCATCTCCAACAATGAGCGTGATCTGCTCATCTTTCAGCTCTTCTTTCTCGTAACGGATCATTCGCAAGGCGATGAAGAGGTAGTCCCCATAATCCTCGATCTTCGGACGCTGATTCGTATTGAGGAGATCCTCCATAACTAACGGATGCAATCCAAAATGACTGCCCAGCTTTTCAATGATTTTTACGTCATGAAGGCCATCCACATTAATCCACGAAATCGTGCTCTTATCCCTGAAATCATAGCAATCCTCTGGTGTTTCCGGCTCGGACTCCTCAACCGTATTCTCGTCAAAATCGAGAACGCTGATCTTTACCTTATCCGTGCGTGGTGGCCCCGTATACACGAGTGTGCCGGGAGGAAGTCCCGCGCGTTTCAACCGCTTGCGCACCATTCTCACTTTGCGATGATGGTTATTGTGCTTTTTCATCCAGGAGAGTCGCTTTTTCATCCAAATGCGTTGCTAAAGAAAATAGTATTTAAACGTTTGGTTCTGTGTTTGGATCTAAGTAGACATGATATCTCATTGATCCTCCGGGCTTCATTGGATCAATTTTAACCGCCTGTTTAAATCCGGATCCCGGGTCATATACAACTGGATTCTCATGAATGCTATTGATAACAGCTACTGCATCCGATTCAGATTCAGCGAGCTGAAGCTCTATGAGAATGCGGCAGAGCTCCTCCTCACTGTAGAGCTTATCCACACTGTTCCCCATGAGTCGATTTCTGATCTCAAGCGATAAGGCCGCCATGCGTTCGTCATCTGCTCCCGCAAATCTGTCCGCAGCCCAGATCATGCGGTCATGCAATGATTTTTCCATGCACATTGTAAGTCGCTGAGGCTTTATAAAATAGCCAGTTCAAAAAAAGAATGAAAAATAAATATTTACTTTGCTAACTCAGCGTCTATGAGGGTCTTGAATGAGGCAAACGGCTGCGCCCCAACAATTCTTTGGCCATTGACAAAGAAGCTTGGAGTTCCTGAAACGCCATACTTCTGTCCGTCAGCGAAGTCCTTCTGCACTTCAGCTGCATTTTTCCCGGAATCCAGGCAGGAATTGAATGTAGCAGTATTTAATCCCAGGTCTTTCGCATACTGCTTCAGGCTCGCGTCATCGAGCGCCGCCTGGTTTTCGAAGAGCTTGTCATGGTACTCCCAGAATTTACCCTGGTCATCCGCGCATTCTGCGGCTTCTGAGGATTTTTGAGCGTTCTGGTGGAAGCTCAGGGGGAAATCACGATATACAAGCTTGACTTTTCCTGTCTTCACATATGTGTCTTCGATTTCGGGCAATGTTTGCGAGTAAAATCTGCCGCAGAACGGGCACTGGAAGTCGCTAAACTCTATAATCGTCACCTTCGCGTTTTTATCTCCCTTCACTGGATCGTCGTCTGCGCTGGCTTGAACAACTGTGGGAGCTGTTGGTGCGCTTGGCGCAGTGGGAGCTGCAGGGGCAGCCGGAGCCGCTCCTTCAAGTTTAGTCGCAAGATTCAGCGTCGCTATGAGATTAATGAGGGCCAACACCATTGTGATGCCCACTAATACCATGATCGCCGTGTGCTTCATATCATCTTTCTTATGATCTTTATGTTCCATGTATTCACCCCATCTCATGGCGCGATCTTGTGGCATTTAAAAATGTTGTGATACTTCAACCCTGGCGTCGAAGCGAATGCCTTGCCAAACTCCTTTAGGAGAAGATTCGGGAGGGGGCACTTAAAAAAATAAAAAAAGTCTGCTACCCGGCTGACTTTAGTTTTTGGATCGTCTCTTGGACTCCCTGAGCTTCTTTTTCGAGCCACTCTTTGTATTCTTTGAGACGATCCATCTTTTCTTCCTTTGTCAGGAAGCTTCTTCCGTACGTTTCTTCGCATCCGCAATGCATGTGGTCACCTCCAACACATTGGATATACGATATCGGTAATCCAATACTCCTATTTATAGGTTTCGGTTTCGGCACCATAGAAATGTTTAAATACATCATTTCGTATGACCACATGGGGATGGAGCCGCGCGATGTATTGGAACGGAAGCACTGGGAGCGCAAATTGGGTAGTGTGAAGACCCCCCATGACCCTGAGGAGAGCCCAAAACAGCGTTTCAGATGCGAATGCAAATACGAATTCAGCGTAGATACAGACAAATATCCAAGAGTTGTATGCCCCTGGTGTGGACGGGTGCTTAAGGAGGCTTGATCATGGAAGAAACCGAATATGGTGATGAAGATAATGATGAAGGGGAAGAAGAGTAGCTACTTCTCAAGTATTTTGTAAATATAACTCAATGCAACGATGATAACTCCCATGAGCAGAAAGCTCTGGCCTTCCGTTATGAACGATTTTTACGCAGCCAATTTTGCGACCCCAAAGAGCACAAAGAATACACCGCAGTACAGCATAAGGGCGACGGCAAGGCGCTTTTTCAATTCTCTCCTGAAGGAGTCTATCTTTGTAGAGATGAACTCCTTGACAAGCGCGAGGTAGCTCGCGAATTCATTCACGGGCCGTTCTTTTTTCGGTTCGTTAGAGATATTCATACTATCCTATAGTAATAACAAAAATGGCTTTTGCTTTATATAGTTTGCGGTATATACGTGTATCAGAAAACTTAATAAAAAGGAATATTACACATGACCCATGAACCCGTTAGACCCATTGCGGGGAAGAGCATACGAAGCACTTGAGAGAATAGAAGCGCAGCTCAGGCAAGGTATTGAGGCCAGCCGAAAAGAAGGCCTAGGCAATCTTGTTATTCTGGCAGGAATTAAAACGATCACTAGAGAGACAAAAAATCTTACCGCGGTATTGGCGGAGCTTGAGTTGCGTAAAGGCGTCCAACTTGCGAATGCAATGCGAAGCAAGATACGAGGTGGAGACTTTGAGGATGCGTTGATGTTCGCAGGCTCGCTCCGAAAAGAAATAGTTCATGCGAAGCCCCAAAAATTCTCACTGCTCAGCCTTGTACCGGCATGGCTCAGAGGAGGAAAAACCCTTGTGGTTGTTAATTATCAATGTCCCAGCTGCCATGAGCAAATTCCAAGAAACACGAAAATTTGCCCTTACTGCAAAACCGTAATCATCTTGTAATCAATAACTGCTCCATCTCTTCCTTCATCTTTTTAACCGAAGGCTGGGCAAAATGATCCCTGGCTGGCTTTAGAATTGCACTAATTTTTTCCGCGACAGCAGCCTTTAAGTCCATGGGATGGAGTTTTTTCTCAGCGAAGTCTTTCTCTACGTCTTCGTATGATGAATACGCAACATTCCCGCCGAATTTTTCAGGGCGTTTGATCTCAAGCGTTGTTTTTTCATCCCTGAAAATGAGGCTCTTCGCCCAATCAAGAATTGGATTAAACTCAATATCTCCTTCTGGGCAGAATGCCTTGTTGATCTTTCGTTTGATATCCTCCTCAGAATCGTGAATAAACACGGCGCTGTCAGGAATCGACTTCGACATCTTCATGGAGCTCCAAAGCTCCTGCATCTGTTCCTTTGGAACAGGCCAGACTTGGGGTTTTTGCAGCCCGAGAATCAGATGATGATGGATTGCGCATGGCTTGATTATTTCTCCTTGCTTGTTCTTTATGGGAGAGATCTTCATCTTATGGGCAACATCCCTCGCGATGACTTGCGCCTTCCTCTGATCTACACCCGCATGGGGAATATTAATGCCTTGAATGAAAATGTCGGCAACCTGCATCGGAGGATAGATAAGTTTAGCGAAATCAACGCCTTCACCTTCCTTTCTTCCGAGAATCGTGATGCTTCTTTGCATTCGCCCGAGCGAGGTGTTCTTGCTGACATCAATCATCGTTTCCCAGTATTTGTCATTATTGTGATAGAGATCGCTTCCGAGCACGAATGTGAGTTTTTCAGGATCACCGCCGACGCATTTGAACGAGGCTTTCAATCCCTCTTTGAAGTAGCCAACGGCAACTTTCTTGATGACTTCTCGGTCTCCTCCGAGTTTATCATTGATCCACGAATGCCAGTCCGCGAGAAAAACGCTGCAGTGCATGCCAGCGTCCATAAAATCCTTGACTTTGCCCATGCACATCAATCCTGTACCAAGATGAATCTTGCCAGAGATTTCAAAGCCGATGTAATGCTTTAAGGGAGTTCCAGAGCTGAGCAATTCCTTCAGATCTTCCTCTGTAAGAATCTCCTCCGTGTTCCGCGCAATGAGCTCGAATTTGTCCATTGGGAATGAAGGGTGCCTTGTGTTTAAATAGGTTTCCGTATGTGTGGCTGTGTCCTGGATCTCGCTTTTGCTCTTGCCAGATTCAAACTGATTCATCATAACGTGGAGCGTTTATCTCAAATTGACAAGATTTATAACCGCTCTTGTCTTATGACTTTCTATGGTATATGAAGTTGAGAGGCGTGCAAAAGTGTCCGAACAAGAGTTTATGAGATGTAGGCGCTTTCTTGAAAAGCATGGAGGGTTTTTAGGGAAAATGCATATGAAATCTTTTCTTTTTAGAGAGCCCCATTATTTAAGAATAAGGATGATCAAGGGTGAACCCAACATCATTGTAACGCATAAATCAGGGAATTATTCAAGTTTGGCAAGAAAGGAAACGGAAAAAGAGTTTGCAAAAAGCGAACTTCCGCATTTTCTAAAACAAATTAATAAAGAGGGATTTGTAAAATGCGCGGTAATTACCACAGAGAGGCATTCTTACAAACTTAACGGGCTTAAAGTAGAACTGAATATTATTGAATATTTTGGCAGGATCGTGGAAGTTGAAGCACTCACAGAAGACGAAAAAAAGGTTTCCCTCCTAACAAAGAAAATCCTGAAGACCCTTAAATCTTTACGTTTAGCCGAGTTAAGTCATCATGAATATCAAAAAATGATAAATGAGCTGTATGACAGAAGTATACAGAAAGTATCGGAATCTGATTTTAGATTTTAAGGGTTTAATGAAAATATCCTCAATCGTGTACACTTCCTTCATGTTTAGGGGATGTGCCTCTCAAATATCCGTAAATTATATATACGTCTTAGTCTCCCGCGCATTATGGCTAAAAAACTCTACCTTTCGAAAAACAAGAAGATCTGGGGCGTGTGCGGTGGCTTCGCGGAGTATCTTGACATGGATCCAACGGTTGTGCGGCTCTTGTACATCCTTGTGCTCATCCTCACGGGAGTTATTCCGCTCACCATTTTCTACATCATCGCAGCGCTTGTGATGCCCAAGAAATAACATGGCTGCGTGGAACCTTAAAGACCTTGTACGCGATCCGAAGGAGATTCCTGAGCGGATGAAGAAGCTTGAGCTGGCTGCGGAGCGCCTCAAAAAGAAAAGAAACGCGCTTGACACGTTCTCACGCGAAGAATTCTTCGCAATGCTTAAGGAGCTCGAGCAGTACAGCTATGAATCGAGCATTATTGGCAGCTACGCGTTTCTCTGGTACTCCGAGGACTCGAGCAATCAGCGCGCGAACGCGCTTAAAACCCAGATTGAGCAGAAGCTGACAAAGCTTCATAATGAGCTTTTATTCTTCTCGCTCTGGTTCAAGAAGCTTCCTGATGACCGCGCGGCGGTTTTCATAAAGAATTCCGGGAAGTACGAGTATTTTCTCGTACGATTGAGGGCAGATAAGCCGTTCACACTCTCTGAACCGGAAGAAAAGATCATCAATATCAAGGACTCGACGGCAGGCAGCGCGCTTGATAATCTCTATACGATCATCACGTCCCAATTTGAATATATGGTTGATAAGAAACCGTATCATCTTCCTGAACTTCAGGATCTCATGCGCAGCCATAAACATGGCATAAGGAAAAAAGCATACGACTCACTTCTGCTTACGTATAAGCGCCATCAGGATGCGTTGTCTGAAATCTACAAGGCAACCGTAAATGACTGGAGAGAAGAGGATATAGCGCTCAGAGGCCACAAGAATCCTATCGCGGTAAGAAACCACGCGAATGACATTCCTGGCAGAGCTGTTGACGCATTACTCAATGCCTGCAGAAAAAACGAGCGCGTATTCTGGAAGTTTTTTTCCATGAAGGCAAGGAAACTGAAAATGAGGAAGCTGCGCAGATACGACATTTCCGCTCCCCTGTCACAGAAAAAGATCAGGATGTCGTATGAGCGTGCAGTCAAGACAACACTCGAGTCATTCGGGGCGTTTGCTCCACGATTTAGAAAGGCGGCGGAACAGATTATATCCTCGCAACACGTTGACAGCGCTCCGCGCAAGAACAAGTACACGGGAGCATTCTGCCATGGGGTTGTGCCCGGAGCGGTTCCTTACGTACTGCTCAGCTATAAAGGCCATCCGCGCGACGTCTCGACCGTAGCGCATGAGCTCGGCCATGGCATTCATGACATCCTAGCAAAGGAGTGCAGCGTATTC
>CAZHJH010000027.1:0-4227 GCA_964533475.1 uncultured Methanosarcinales archaeon | reverse complement strand
CAGAAACCGCTTCGATATTCGCGGAACTCCTGCTCTTTGAGCACCTGAAAAAAACAAATCCAAAACTGCTTGAAGAAATCTTATATACAAAAATTGAGGAGTTTTACGCGACAATTATCAGGCAAGCAGGGTTTGTGCGGTTTGAGCAAACAGCACATGAAATGATAAAGAACGGAGCCACAACACAGGAACTCTGCACTGCGTATCTCAAGCAGCTTAAGGAGCAGTACGGGAATTCGGTGGTTGTTGATGACAATTTTCAGTATGAATGGCTATACATCCCTCATATTTACCATACGCCGTTTTACTGCTACGCGTACGCGTTTGGCAATTTGCTCGTGCTTGCGCTCTATAAGCAATATCTGAAGGACAAAAAGGGATTTCCTGACAAATTGATCCGTTTTCTCGCGTATGGAGGGTCCAAAGCGCCAATTGACGTCACGAAGGAGATCGGGGTTGATATCTGCTCAGAACAATTCTGGCAGGGCGGCTTTGATCTAGTCCGAGAGGTGATTGAGGAATTGGAAACCTTTTAGCCGAAGATTTAGCATTGTTTTCACGTGGAGGGACATAGCATATGCGTAAGGCATGGCCCTTTCATAGCAGGTGTATGCCGCACACCCGGAAAATCTGATTATATATTTATGATGATATCTACTCTTTTATGCCCTAAAAGCACAGGATCTGCAGCTTCTATGGGTGATTTATTTAGGTGTTTACACAAGTCAAGAAATGCTGATTTATCAAACACCATCTCTATTTTTCCAGAAGTCTTAAACATTCCAGAATGCTCTGCTAGAGTCAAGACCATTGTGCCATTGGCATGGCTGCTTATAGCCACAATTTCGCCTTTAATATCCACTACCATGAGATCACCGTAGTATACTGGAGAATACTCATATAAATGCTTTTCTGTAGCTTGCTATCCTCCTAGCAAACCCGAAACCTTTAAATAGCGTATCTTCTCAAATTACGAAAAAGGGGTGCACATGGAATCCTTATTCATACAGTTGGCGTTAGTCATTATCCTTGCAGTGCTGTGCTCGGCGCTTGTCAGCGTACTCAGGCAGCCATTGATTATTGGATACATCATAGCGGGAATTCTCGCAGGCCCATACTTCTTTGAGATCCTGCAAAGCACAGACTCCATTGTCGCGTTTTCGCATATCGGCATAGCGTTCCTTCTGTTCCTGGTGGGAATGAACCTTAATCCACGGGTAATCAAGGACGTTGGAAAAGTTGCAGCAATCACGGGCATTGGCCAGATTGTGTTTACATCCATTGTCGGATATTTTGTTGCGCGGCTCGTTGGTTTTTCAACGGTCGCGTCATGGTACATCTCTGTCGCGCTCACATTCAGCTCTACGATCATCATCATGAAACTGCTCTCCGACAAGGGCGAGATTGATACGCTCTATGGAAAAATCACGATTGGATTTCTTATTGTCCAGGACATTGTTGCGATTGTCGTCCTTATGGGCATTACGACATTTACGGGCGATCTAAACTTCGCGGACACTGCGTTCACGACAGTGCTTAAAGGCGCAGGGTTTGTCCTTATCATCGCGCTCATTAGCAAGTATGTATTACCCAAGCTCTCGTTTATCATCGCAAAAAGCCAGGAATTTCTCATGCTCTTCGCGATCGCATGGTGTTTTGGGCTCGCGATGCTTCTGCAGTATCTTCACTTCTCATTGGAGGCGGGAGCGCTCGTAGCGGGAATAACGCTATCGATCTCTCCCTACAGATACGAGATCAGCTCGCGCCTAAGACCCCTACGCGATTTTTTCATCGTACTCTTCTTTATTGTGCTGGGAGCGCAGATCAGCTTTGAAGGAATTACGGCGTATGTGCCTGCCATCATTGCGTTTTCCCTCTTTATTCTTATCGGGAATCCGCTCATCATGATGATTCTCATGGGCATGTTAGGGTATACGAAGCGCACGAGTTTCATGGTGGGAACCGCAATCGCGCAGATCAGCGAGTTTTCCCTCATCCTCATCGCGCTCGGCGTGAGTCTTGGGCATTTAAGCCCGGAGATATTGTCGTTTGTCACGATTGTTGGGCTCATCACGATCGCGGGATCGACATATTTCATACAATACGCGGCAAAGCTCTATCCTTACTTTAGCCCAATGCTGAGTGTTTTTGAACGTAAGGGGCAAAAAGTGGACGAGCACAAGTATTACAAATCACGGCGTTATGATGTCATTCTCTTCGGGGCAAACCGTATCGGGCATGATCTCATCAAAACGTTTAAGAAAAACAAGAAAAAATTGCTTATTGTCGATTACAATCCTGAAGTCGTCATAGAAGCGGCGCGGCAGAGGCTGGACTGCAAATACGGTGACGCGAATGACACGGAGCTTCTGAACGAATTGAATTTCGCGAAAGTGAAGATGGTCATCTCCACAGTGCCTGATGTGTACACAAACATTTTTCTCATAAAGAAAGTCAGAGAGGCAAATAAAAAATGCATTATCATCGCGGTTTCGCACCAAATCAACGAGTCCCTTGAGCTGTACAAGGAAGGCGCAACGTACGTGATCATGCCGCATTTCCTAGGGGGTCATCATACGAGCTCACTCATCGAGCGCCATGGCTTTGACATGAGAAAATTTATCAAAGAGAAAGTAATTCATCTGCATCACATCAAAGAACTCAGAAAACTTGGGCACGAGCATCCGCAGTACGTGAAGGAGCAGCGGTAATTCAGCCGAGCCAGGCTACGTTCTTTGGATAGCGCTCGAAGGGTTTTAACTCACCGCAATACACTCTTTTTGTACCCGCTAAAGTTATGTTTTCGCATTGCGTCACGTAATAGGGATCCGGCTTAAGGCCTTCCGGATTCTCTACATCGAGGCAATCCCAAACCAAACAATCCTCGAACATTCCCTGCCATGCATCCTCAGACATCGTGGCTGCCCATTCAGGGTTCTCAGCGGCCATTTCTTGCTTGAACGCTGCAAGACGATCAGATGTATTTAAACGATCAAAGACAAGACGATGTTGATGCATTCTTCTGCATTCTAACGCATCCAGTGAATCAAGTGCGAAGTCAAGAAAAATAGTCATGTATACGTCGCCCTTATCAATATCCAATCCAAGGAGCGTAGCAGCCTCAGAATTAAGCGCAAATCGGTCCATAATGTACGGAATAAATCCGAAGCGGCTTTGCATGGACTGTCGATACTGCTCTGACGTTTCGAGTAATTTGACCTCACCTACGACTCCTGAATACTCTGAGTGCATCAACATAATACGATGATGGTAAACTGAGAGCCGAGACATCCAATCTGATTGCACAACGCGAACTAGCCCTTCCGTAAACATAGGTTCCTCTTCTGTGTCCTCCTTGAGGATAACCCTATCCCCTAAATACACCAATTGCCGATGCCAGGATGGAACCGCCGCTTCTGCTTCGTATCTGCGCTGCATGCGCATTGAAAGTCGTTTTCGGTTCTTAAACCTAATGAACCAGGGACGCAACGTTTATATACCTGTTTTGTTGGGCTGTTACTGGGGGTTTCACATGAGATCTTTTTTAGTCGTAGTTGCGGTCCTTGCAGTTATACCTCTCGTCTCAGCACAAAATACGTATGAAGACGCGGCCCAGCAGTTTATTCACAGCAGATTTGTGTTCTCCATATCAGGCAACGCTATCGAGGATACGCAAACGACTGTTCTGCGGAGTTACCCTGATGGAAGTCAATGGAATGTGCTTCTTAAGGTTGAGTCCATCGGATCAAAGAAGTCCGCAAGCTTTTTGTTTGTGTATGACCGTGCAACGGGAGCGCTGAAAGACATTAAAGTGCCGCAGGATCAGTTGCATTCCGTGAGGAAGGGGTTCCCAAAGCCTTCTGCTTTCGTCTTCTAAACCAGAATCAAACTCGCCAATCCCAGAAAAGCGAGGAATCCAATGCAGTCTGTTGCGGTTGTGATGAACACTGTGGCGGATGATGCAGGGTCAATCCCCCGTGATTTCAGGTAGAGCGGGATGAGCGTGCCAAATACTCCCGCAACGATGAAGTTAATGAGCACTGCCAAAGCCACGACGACGCCCAGAATCGGATCACTGTTAAACACCGTGGCTGCGATTGCGACAATAACACCAATAATCAAGCCATTCATAACGCCTCCCGTAACTTCATTAACAAGCGCGGGCCATGCGTTTTTCAGCTCGATTTCCTTAAGCGCGATTCCTCGTGTGATCACAACAAGTGTTTG
>CAZHJH010000026.1:0-15058 GCA_964533475.1 uncultured Methanosarcinales archaeon | reverse complement strand
ATAGTATGTGTGCATGTCCTGAATGGAGATTTCTTTATTGTTGACATGCGCTTTCTTACCGAGACTGATGAGAAGTTTGGGCATGGTTAATGCTGAATGCAGGCTGATTATTAAATGTTGAGGTTCAATAATGGAGAAATAAACAAAAAAAAGTTAAAATATCGATTACTTGCCTATGGCGATCAGGGGAACACATGCGCCGGCCTTGCATGCGCATGACGCCGCGTTGTACTTCTCTTTGCACCCTGATGGTGCGTACCCGGACTTCGGATCATCGTTGCAATCAACAATGGGTGACGCCATGCTGCCATCGCTCCTGCAATATCGTTCCTGCAGCAGTGTTACACCGACGGCGGATTGCCCAGAAGCACGATAGCACCAATCCTCCCGTGTGAGGCCAGATTTATCCGTGGTCTTAGAAAACTTGAAAAAATTAGCGCCACCATCATCTTCTGTGCATTTCTGCGCGGTTTTGACAAGGTTAACGTTTATAAGAATCTCATCAAACCGTCCCGCGGAGTAGGGGATGTACTTATAATTCAAATAGGGCAGGTTGGTCTTTGCATGAATAGAGGGCAGCACCGCACATTCATAGTAGAGTGTTGTCTCAGCTGGTGAAGTAACATACCGCTCCTTACATGTTGTGGTGGGTGGTGATCCCTTCTCATTGATAGGAACAAGCTCACAGACCTCACCTTCCTTCTCCTCAAGGCATTTGCGCAGCTGAGGATCCACAAAGAGTATCGCCTTTTGTGTCTGATACCCGGGTGCGCTCGCAGTTACTTCATGGTACATGCCATATCCAACGGGAAGCGCATTGATATTAAAGCCGCTCCAAACTTTTGATGCAATAGTTGTGCCGACCTTAACAGATGCGTCTTCTATGAACTTGTATTCCTGGTTTGCTGGCAGACTGCTGACTCCGGCGCGCAGATTGAACGTGATAATGCTTGGATACTCAAAGTTTAGGGGGCTTTCCGTCGAATCGTCCCTCGCGCGGCCTGGAACGCAGTCTGAATCCGCAGTATCACTCGTGCCATCGTGATCATTGTCAATGCCATCCATGCACTGTGGAATTCCCTGAGATTCATACCCTCCATAATCGATGGAGGTATCTCCTTTGGTGAAAATCCAAATGGATTTCTGCCGTACACCGTCTGAAAGCACCACCTCGGATCGTCCGCCCCATGCATTTGGCACTGGAACTCCATCACTCCCAGCAAATTTTTTTTTTTCGCAAGCGAGCACCTGTAATCCGTCTCCATTGTTCATGAGCTTGCAGGTCAGCAGGGCTGTATTTCCCTGTCTGACAATCTTATAATCCGGACCAATAAGGATGGGACGCTCATCTCCCCCTTTTCCATATGCTATCAATTTTGTAGGCTGGGGAATTGAGGCCGCAAGAGGAAGCTCGGGTGGAATACATGCGCCTTTGCTACAGCCATACTCACACGGAAATTCTTCCTTAAACGGCCGATTATTCTGGCACCAAAGCTCGAGGATTGCTTTTTCCGCAAGGCACTTCTCCTCCATATTGCCCTCCAGCGGATTGCCCTTTTCGTCGATGCCCTTGATAGCTCCAAATTGGTATTTGTTTTTTCCATCAATATTCTCGCACCAGGGAGAGGGGAGATCTACAGAGCCCCTAGCTGCATACCCTGTCTTCGATGTGCCATCGCTTCTTGTATACACATTAAGGAAGCCCACAGCAATGAGAATCACAAGCACGATCATATAAATGTGCATTGCTGTTGGCATTTTGATTTCGTCTACCTTAACATGAATCGTCATATTTTTTTTCATAACGGATTTTTTCATCGGCTCACCTCGAGAATATGGATATATGCCTGCATAGTACAAACCCTGTAATTATAGCTATTTAAATGTTGCCCTGCGCAGAGGTATTTAAACGCAGAAAACCGGAGCAACCGGGGCTTTCCAAAATAAAATTTACCAACTCGGGGGGACTTATCGCTCAAAGAGGGATGATCTCCGTAGGATTCCAGAACTTTAAAAGCAGAGGCAGGGACTCGAACCCTGGAATAAACGCTCTGCAGGCGTTCCCCTTAGCCGCTTGGGTACCTCTGCGTGGAGTCTTTGGAGTCTTTCATGTTTTATAAAGGTTTGGGGCGATTTTCACTGCTCTTTTCACACAATTCTTTTATATGGAAGTCACGCACACACTGGCATGCTGCTGAGAGAACTGCTGAAAGGAATACGCATTGAAGAGATTCATGGCTCTGCTCTCGTTGATGTTCAACAGCTCAGCCTTGATTCCCGAACATGCACGCAGCACAGCTTATTCTGCGCAATCATAGGAACGGCTCAGGATGGTCATGCGTTCATTCATGCCGCGATTATGAATGGGGCGGTCGCGGTTGTTTGCGAACGGATGCCTGAACAACGATCGCCTCTGGTTACGTACGTGACGGTGAAAGACGCAGCAAAGGCTATAGGTGAAATCGCATCCGGGTTTTATGGACATCCCTCGCGGCTGCTTAAAGTGATTGGAGTCACTGGAACGAATGGCAAGACGACTGTAGCAACATTGCTCTTTGAACTGCTTATCCACCTCAGATATCGCGCAGGGCTCATATCAACTGTAGAAAACAGAATCAACGAAACTTCCATTCCATCAACACACACAACGCCGGATGTCATTGAACTCAATAGTCTTATGCGCCGCATGGTTGATGAGGGATGTACGTATTGCTGCATGGAAGCGAGCTCACACGCCATAACACAACACCGCATATCGGGGATTCAATTCGCCATGGGCATCTTCACAAACATCACGCACGATCATCTTGATTATCATGGCACGTTTGAAAAGTATATCAAAGCGAAAAAGGCTTTTTTTGACGGTCTGGCCAAGAACACTATTACGCTTGTCAACGCGGATGATCCATACGCTGACAGGGTGATTGAAGGGAGTACAGTAACAAAGAGGAGTTTTGGACTTAAAAACAAATCAGATTTCAATTGTGAGGTTCTGAGCAACGGTTTTTCGGGGCTAGAGCTTAATATTGATGGGAGGATAATCCATACAAAACTTATTGGAGCGTTTAATGCTTCAAATATCGTCGCGGTATACGCTGCTGCTATCCTCATGGGTCTTGATAAGGAGGTGGTGTTGAGGAAAATGCCCGAGCTCGAACCTCCTCGGGGAAGAATGCAGTGCACACAACTGAATAATGGAGTTATTGGCGTCATTGATTACGCGCATACGCCTGATGCGCTCAGCAATGTATTACAGACGTTGCGCGCTATAAAAGAGCCGGAGCAGCGCATTATCACGGTCGTGGGATGCGGGGGAGATCGAGATAAGGAAAAAAGGCCAAAGATGGGAAAGATTGCCGTTGAGCAGAGTGACATCGCCATTATTACGTCAGATAATCCAAGGAGCGAGGATCCACAGGAGATTATACGACAGATGATGGTGGGGATTCCTGCCTCTGACAGAATTTTCTCAATAATCGACAGGAAAGAGGCGATTCGCAAAGCGTGCGCGCTCGCACGATCGGGAGACATCATTCTTGTTGCAGGCAAAGGGCATGAGCCATATCAGGAGATTAAGGGGAAGAGGATTGGGTTTGATGACATTAAGGTCTTAAAGAGTTTTCTAAACTGAATAATGCTTCCGCAAGCTCATAATGCATATAAATTACATGCGACTTCAGATAACTCATGGACCCTGAGCGAGTACTCTATGACGCTGCTTCCGCAGTGATTGAGCATATGGTCATGATTCAGCAATGGCCGATTGACCCGGGCAGGGCGCTCTGGGCATTCTTTGAATCTGTAGAGCGTAGTGGAATCCCTGTGCGTGTTCGAGATATGGAAAGAACAGCACAGTTTATCGTGTATGCAAAACTCGGAAGCCAAACGCACCGTTTTGAAGCCGAATTCACGTACGATGAGATTCTCAAAGGGTGTACAGGCACGCCGTTAGGCTCAAGGCGATCAATCTATATGTCCATGGCTGCTATATTTGATCATATTGGCGATGCACATCCGTTCATTCATAAGAAGCATTACAGCGCCTGGGGCGGACTCCGTGCCCGCTGCAGAGATATGATGGATATTGCAGACTCACTTCTCGAAAAAGACATCTGGCGCTATCAAGAAACACTTGTCCTTAACGCGAGAACTGGAACTGCAGAGCTCGGAGAGCCGAGATTATTCAAAAGAGTTCTTGCCACATTTCCCTACACACAGATTCTTCCCGAGGCGAGTACGGGTTATTATGATGCAGATAACACAGATCCCGGGGGGATTGGCCGGTGCACCTTAACGCCGGAATCGATTCATGAGCGCATCCAGAATGGAGAGATTCCATGTCCTGATGAAGCAAGCGCCTCATCGATGATCGAGTATTTTATGGGAATTTATACGGCTGCGCTATGGAATGAGAAAGGATATGCAGATGATCACGTGGACTTCATTCCTTTCCACCGGATACCGTATGCATTGGATATTCCCTGGCTAGAGCATATTGCGAATATGAATAGCGCGCAGCGAATGTATTTGCAAGCTCAGAGATAAAGAATAATAAAAACGGACCTGGAGACATCCTCACTTGCGTTCGGAGCCTCCAGTCCTTACGGGCCTGGAGGGATTTGAACCCTCGACCCCCAGCTGTCCACATACAATAGAAGGCTGGTGCCCTCTCTGGTTGACCATATCCAGGCTAGGCTTCCTGAATGCCTTTTTGCATATACAGGCCCAGTCTATGACCGGCAGACCCGGATCATAGAAACTATTGACACTATTTAAATCATTTGTTTAATACAGTCTGCCAATTAGTGCAAGTTATAATCGACAAATCATTATCTGTTTCCGGTGCAACAAAGAGTAAATTACTTCATTCGCTGGGTTCTTCCGCTGAACTCAAGGAGCTCCTCACCTCTAGTAACGTAGAACGCAAAAACGCCTTCAGGCTTAAACACTATAGCGACGGGCTCATGCGCTCCATATGTGGGACACATGCCCACATCAATGTTGAATATTCTTCCTTCATAGTTCGCAATATCTTTTTGCGGGGTGTGCCCGATGACGATGTAATCTACTCCGAGTGCGTTTGCTATCTGGACCGCATTTCTTCCATTGCTCTCCGGAATTTCCCGATCCCAGAATACGCTGTGATCTCCCACAAGAGGGTGATTGAGATATTTTCTTCTGGGACCTCCGGCTTCCATTGTGGCTACTTCCATATGCTTTACAAAGTGCGTCATGTATTGTTCAAGCAGCTCCTTATCTCTTAGGTCTCTGGGAATACCCCCATGGACGAAGAGTATCTTATCCCTTCCCAAATGGACTACTGAGAAAGGCTTCAGCGATCGCATCCAGCGGCCGATATCTCCCTCTCGGGACATACGATGGACATACACATCGAATGCTGTGCGGGGCACTTGGGAAAACTCCTCGATGAAACTCATGCCACCATTATACCCGTGCACGCTTTCCCTTCGATATCGCTGAAATGGATTGTGCTCACCCGCGGCTTCCTTGGCGTCATCAAAGCAGCTTAGTGCCATAAGCTCATGATTGCCAAATAATTGGTCAATGTTTTCAGGATTTGCCGCAGCAAGCTTCATACAAGCATCAAGAACTTTAAGGTTTGACTTTCCACGGTCAATATAATCTCCCAGCTGAACAAGGTGCACCCCCGGACGGAGTTTTAATGCTTCAGGATCTGAGAAAATTCTATATTCGTTTTGCAATCCTTTGAGAAGTGCGTCTAACGCTGGATAATGGCCATGAATATCCGCTATTCCAATAACCAGTTCAAAAGCCCCCATGCACGAGCAAAGTGCTTTTGCGTTTAAAAATGTATGGATGATAGAAGAAAGATAAATTACGGCAAGAATTTTTCCGGGTGCGCAAGTTTTTCGGGAAGGTATCCCTCAATAACAAAATTCAGTCCCCCCTTTGCCAAGGCGTGCTGCTCAACTCTGATATGGAGCAATTGATGTGACGCTCTCCTTAACAAACACGCGATAGGTCCAATGATCATCACCATGAATAATCCCCGTGCCACGATAGTGCTGTCTAATGAAAATTGTCTGGCCCTGTTTGTGTTTAAACTTATCAGACATGAGGCGCTTCCAGTGTCCTCGGACGGGATGAATAAGTCGAGGTTCAGAGGACTTTCCCTCAAAAAACTCACTGAGTTCATCCTGTGCCACACAAATATAGTGCGGTCTCACAATAGTCTTTTGGAGAGGTTGGGTCCTACTCTTTTGTTTCCTTTCTTCCTTCCTCCGTTCACCAATACTCATCGCATGCTCCCGTTCAATTATGAAATTATCCGGATCCATGATATAAACTAACTCTTCTAAATAGCCAGCGGCGTAATGCATGAATTTATTCTGCATCTCGTCAAGCTCCCCCCACGACTCATATGAGAATCCTGGTTCGTGCATTACACGAGCCCCGTTTCTTACACCTATTGTAAAGCTTGGATGCGTTTTCATCTCTGCGATATGGATTCCTGGTCCCGGAACGCCGAGCTGGACAAATCCAGTGTCTGCCACAGTCCATGAGGCGCCATCATAGACGCCTGATTGAGCAGTTGTCAATACATACGCTCCTGGCGGATGATTCTTAAGAGGTTCAAGCAGGACAACGCGTATTGGATCCTCAATCATGGTTACTGGAAAGGGAAATGCGAGAAAACGTCCATGTGCAGCAGAGAGGGCATAGTAATCTCTTATGTACGCAGCATACTCTTCTTTAGATTTTTCAACGTGGGGAAACACCTCATCGCAATCGATTGGCAATTCGAACAGCGCAGCTCTTCTTATAACGCTTTGCAGATACTGCTGAACACAGGGAAATTGGAAACCGTGATCCTGTGGCGTAAGATGATGCTTCACTAATTCAACGAGAGAATCAAAATGCTGCCCCATCGGAGAGAAAAAGTCGCTTGAATTTAAAAACTTTAAGGTAGCCAACTCTTCGGATTAGAGATCTTCTCAGGGAGATAGGTATCAATTACATAATTCAATCCCCACTTCGCCAATGCCTGCTGCTCAGCTCTGACTTTCATGTCCGTCATCTGCTTCAAGGCTACTTGCCATTCTTTGAAATGCTGAATGAATGGGTCGTTTTTTATCGCGTCCTTGACACGCTTGATATCAACATCTTTAAGGGGATGCGTTGGGAGCTTGTACTTCACGATATCCTCTGGCGTTATGCCAATGAATTTCGCTCGGGGAACGCAGAAGTATTGGTTAATATGGGCTGCGTTGCCTGAACCCACTTTCAACGTCCTATAGATATTAGCATAACCATACGGATCTCCATCCGTAAATACGTAAACGGGAAGCTTCTTCTCATCACTCAATCTTCTAATGAATCTTCTACACGCCCTCGTTGGAACTCCTCCCAGGCTAATGAGGATGCAGTTCGCTTTCTTCCAGTAATTGTGCTTTACTAAACGCTGAAACATACCTGCGGTTTCTATTGCTAAAATGAATTTTGCGTCGGTTTCGAATTTGAGCTCTTCTACGGAGCTTGGAGTCGAGTATGCGCCAGAACCGAATTTTGTGCAATCAATCCTGATTTCTTTTCCCGTGTCTCTGTCCTTGTCGATGACGATGAGTTTACCCGCGATCTCTCCACCTTTCTCCTCAGGAATGAAACCGATCTGCTCGCGATTGACCATGATCATGGCCTCAATATCATCCATGACCGTATCAGATTCTGGCTGCTCCATGAATCTCGCTTCGCCCCAGTTCTTGCTGACGTAATAGGCCTCTCTCTTTGTCGCGATATCATCTGTTTCAACAAGCTCCTTCGACAGCGCCATCATCTTAAGCGTTTGAGCGAAGGTCTTGATTGTTGAAACGGTTAATGTGCGCTCCTTGAACTTGCCCGTGAGCTCAAAGTACCCTTCCTTAGGATCATACTTCACATTATTGAGGCTTCTCAGAGGCATCTTCAGCTCTGGCTGCTTCATCTTGTGGATTTTTTCCTTCACATCCTCTGCGACTTCCTTAATCTTCTTCACGACATCAATCATAGTCATCCTCTAATGTTTTTTGATCGGGCTTTCCGATCTTCGCGAGTTCCTCATCATACTCCACATTTTTTGACTCATCAAACTCGAGATCCTCAACCTGACCGCGGGTTTTTTCTAAGAGTTTTTCGAGCTCCTCCCTTATCTTTTTCTCCTCGACTTCCTTGATCTTGAGAATTTCCCTTAATGCTTCCCCGACGATGGGAATGTATTTCTCTATATAGCCCCGCTTCTTGAGCTCCATTCCTACACGCTTCTTCTTGTGAATGTAACTGCTGAGCTTCCTGCCAACTTCTTGAAGCGCGAGCTTCATTTCTTTGAGAATCTCAGGGTAATGAGCGATCGCTTCCTTGCTTTCCGACGTAAACGGAACCCAAACAGAAGCAACGTGAATGACAACTGTGCACGAACCAATGGGTAATGCATTCTTGCTCTGGCTTAGGCCGTAGGACCTCCATGTTGTGTTCATAACCGCCTTCGTTACCGCACATGCGCTCTGCTGATATAATAGTGGGACGCGGTTCGCGAACCGCATCAAACGTATGGACTCTTCAGCTGGCTGGTTGCCCCCATACGCGATACCCGCCTCTATAACGAACGGATTCCCCCTGTAGACATCAGGAGACCTCGTTACTGTTGCATAAAACTCTGCGTTGATTTCTTTTCTCAATCCTTTTTCGAGCTGCTCCTCGCCTATTGGAGTAAGGCAATCCGTGGGAGGGGACATGAGCTTTGTCTTCTTTATTCCATCCATGAGCTGCTGCGTCATCTCGCGGGACATCTCGCTCGGCTTTGTTTTTGGCAATAATGCTGCGTTTTCGCAAATCTGCTTTGCCGTTCCTGAGCCCACCCTTGAGAATTCTGCTGTGAGAAAACTCTGCAGCGTTGTTGACTTTGTGTATTTAAGCATCGTCATGAGCATGCCAATCTCAACGCCGTACGGATGCGGCTGAATTTCCTTTGGAAGTTCGAATGGCTTATCTGTTGTTCTCGGAAACACAAGCTGCTCCGCCTTTGGATTCGTATAGATTAGCGTAAGATGAGGATTCACAATCGCGGTTTCCTTGATGTATTCGTCAACGCTCTGCGCACCCTGCATATAACTCGCTTCCACATCAAGCTCGACTTTTGTTCCCTGATCCTTGTTCCATTCAACTTCGTCATCTTTCACTATCTCGGGCTTGTTGTTGTGCGTGTCAATGTGGAGTTCGTAATAGTGAGCAGGATGGTTTTTTCCGATTCGCGACGTGATCTTCGCCGGTTTTCCCGTCGTGAGCTGGGCGTATAAGACGGCTGCTGAGATGCCAATGCCCTGCTGACCTCGTGATTGCCTCAACCTGTGAAATTTGCTTCCGTACAAGAGCTTTGCAAAGATTTTTGGAATCTGGTTTTTTACAATGCCCGGGCCGTTATCCTCAACAATGACCTTAAAACGGTCATTCTCCATGTCAATAATCTGCACAGAGATTTCAGGAAGGATCTTCGCTTCTTCACATGCGTCCAAGCTATTGTCCACGGCTTCTTTGATTGCGGTTAACAGTGATTTACGCTTATTATCAAAGCCTAAAAGATGCCTGTTCTTCTCAAAAAACTGGCTAATGCTGATTTCCCGCTGGTTTTTGGCCAGTGCAACTGCGATGGGCTCGTCGCTGTCTTTTACCATTGAGTTTTACGGGAACGAACAGCATTTAAAAAGATTGCTGTTTGGGAAAATAATGGGCCTATGGCCGAGATGGTCTCGGTTGAGGCAAGCAGTATGCTCTCCCATCTGGATAGTTCGCACATGTGCCCGCAGGGCAGCAAAGATTCAATTCAGCACCACCTGCTTTTCCGGGGCATAACTCCATCTCAATACCATTCTCACTTGGACAGCTTTCATCTCCACAACCATGAGAGCCATAGCTAGTATCAACACACAACTGACCGGCGTCACAACAGACACTTTGTCCAGCAGGTGCGTTGGGTGGACATTGCTGCTCAGGAGGACAGACGGACCGAGTGCAGATGGGATACTGCCCTTTGTATCCTGGTGGAAGCCACGGGCCTACTTCAAAATAACCACACCCATCATCAGGAGGAGCGCAGCACACAGTGATTGGAATTGTCTGCGGGCTTGGTGGGATTCCACGTCCCACGATGATGTATCCCGAACAAGGAAATTTTCCGGCTCCACAGCCGTTCACCGCGGAACAAACATTGCGACGGTCCCCAGCATTAACACATGTCTGGGCTGGAGCACCGTCCTCACCATTTGGACAACACGCAGCATCGGCGTTTTCAACCAGCGTACAGCATCCCGTTCCTTTGGGACAACATTGACTGTTTGAACACATTTGCCCCCCACCGGCAATTACCGGATCACATGGATTTTGAGAAACGGTTGGCTGCTCTCCCACCCTTCCCGTGCTGATGAGATTACATGCCATAAGGAAGATAGACGCAAGCAATGCAAGCGCAAAGATAATTTTTCTCACGGAAGAAACATAAAGACGTACTTTATATAAATATATGGGTTGCTAGTTGAGTGATTTTCTCTCAGAAAGATTTATTAATTATGAGGAGGATAGAGGGATATGACCCTGTTTCAGCCATATGTGAAAAAGATTACAATCATTTATGGTGCAATTCTTCTTGGAATCATCCTCGCGACATTCCTTTTTATTGCTGAACAATATTGGTACCTTTCACACTATTATAATTACACTGCGGAGGATTTTAATTACACAGTTGTGGGGCTCTTCTTAACGGTGCTTTTTGTTTATTCTTATACCCTTATACCGATACTCCTCAATTTATTCGCATTTGCATTATTCAGATCTTTGGGAAAAGCAGTGTGGGGGATGTTTCTCATCCCAGCGCTCTATGGTATCTACGGTTTTGGGGTTGTCACCCCATATTATGCTAACAGCTGTTATGAGTTTAGCTGTGTATTTATTTATTATATAATCCCCCCACTGTTCATGCTGATGCTCATTGGTAACGTATTAAGACCCACGGTTCTAAAAAAATAATGATTTAGAATTATTTCAGAATACTTTCAGTGTCAAGAGTATCCATGGGCCGCATTTTCCTTAATCTGCGCTGCTTTTCTAACCATCGATACACGTTCGCGTGCGGGCTGCCTTTGAGCAAGGAATCTACTGCTCGCCTTGCCAGCGCCGCTGATTGAGCTTCGCCAATAATGCCAATGGTTTTTCCGAAGACAGAGATGTGGGAATCTGTTAACTCCTCGACAATCCTTCTGGCCTTGCCTTCTTTGCCAATGACTCTGCCTTTGAGCCGCAATGAGCTTCCTTTCGACTTCACGAAGTCCTTGAGCTCTATGATCTCAAATGTGTAATCTTGCTTTAAGAGAAGCATTGCAAGATCAGGATTAAAGCCTCGGCCTACTGCCTTGATGACTTCCTTAGCCGCATATAATCCAAGGCCGTCATCGCCTTTAATGAAGACATCGCCTTCTTCAGAATCAACATCAATCTTCGTGCCTGTAGCTTGCTGGATGTCTCGTTTCACACGGCCTTTTGGACCTATGAGTATAGCAACGCGCTCTTTCGGGATTTTCAGTTCGTAATTAAATTCGGCCATTGTGTTATGAATTCAAGCTCATTTTTTAAGCATATCTATTACTGCGTCCGAATCTGCCTGCACCCCTAGCTTTTTGAAGTGTATGCATATATTTTTGATGTCGCGCAGCAAATATTCCTTTGCATTAGGATTGTCGAATGGAGTGCACTGCGAAAAATCAATGAATACAGGTTTTTCGTTGTCGTTCAGGATGTTGAACGCGCTTAAATCAGCGTGGACGAGCTTTGCCTTGAATAATTTTTTCAGATTGACGATGACTTTGTCAAAAAATGCCTGAGGGTCTTCGGGCCTGAGATCTTTGAGTTTTGGCGCAGGCTCATCATCACCAATGAATTCCTCGAGGAGTATATTGTCCTTGAATGTGAGCGGCGTGGGAACTGAAACTCCGGCTTCCCGGGCTTTGAGAAGATTCCTGTATTCCCGCTGGGTCCATGCGAAAATTATTTCCCGCCTTACTTTTTTTAATTTTAGGAATCGGGGATCATACTTGATGTAGTCATACATCCTGTTGAAATCACAGGATTCAAGCCTGTAAATTTTCACGATTACCTTCGAGCCATCTTCCTTCCTTGCCTGAAAGACATTGCTCTCTTTTCCCAATGTGATTTGACCAATCACGCCTTTGAAATACCCTTCCGTCATGAGCTTGTAGATATTTCTGTTCGTGAACTCATCGAAGACATTATGCATTGTCTTCTGATCTTGCTTATACGCTATGCGTTTTTGGGCGGCCATAGAATTTTGAATGAATACGGAGAATATAAATGTTCGGACTAGTTCTGCGGGTTTCCCGAGACATCATTCGTCCTTATGAGATTTCTGTTTTGTGCCAGACCTTCGAGGGCAAGCCGCCTGTTACGCAAAAATTCGGTCATTAACAATTCATGCTGTCCCCAATCATACTCACAAACGCTTCTGAGAATATCTTCTGGAATGAGCAACTGAGGCCACATCGGCATTCCCGTAGTTAGATGGTACAATGGACCGCTCTTAGGTACTGTTTCAGGCCTTTCCACAACATCTTGCATATAGTGCCACATGTTTGCGTTTAAGCAAAATGTAACATTTGGACGGATGTGCGCTTTAACTCTATCGTCAACCCTTGCGAGAGGAGTCTCGAAGAGAAACCACAAGGATGAGACCTCTTGAATTCTGGGAGCAAGGGAAGCTTCATATGTCTGTACTGAAGGTATATCATCCCTGTTGGGTATGGAATACTCGCCACCATCTGCGTTTAATGCTTGAATAGCTTGTGCAATCTCATCTACGGAGTTTCCCACGAATTGCAGAGAACCGTAGTCACATTCCTTGTAATGAAAGTATGTTTTTGGGTCAGCGTCCATTAATGAAGAAAAGTGATTGCTCTTAATAAAGATTGCCATAATTATTACTATAAAGTAACAAAAAAATATGCAGAATCACAATCTTTATAAATAAGGACACATTTCTTAGCACTGCACAAATGGGTCCTCGTTTGAGCTGAAACCAATGGTTTTTGCTGGGAAAACGCGACACTCTTGTGTGTTCAGCCCGTCACGAGAGTACTCAACGGAGCCTACGGTAAAACCAAGCGATGAGTTTGGGAGTTAGTGCAACGGGCAACAATCATAATCACGAATCAAAGAAGGGGCTGAAGAAGTATACCAATTCGCTTCATGTTCATTCATTAACTTCCAAAGACCTTAAGAAGCATTGAATGGCTGGTATAGGGTAAAAGGAAAGCGATACATTCTTCTTTGGCTGAGAACACTATGGCATTTCATTCACTATCGTTATGTGTGTGTTGGATTTCTGTAGATGTTCTTGGAGACCTTTCTACTAGTAATTAGAAACCACAGTGGGGGAAAACCATGGCAAAAATTAGCCCAGTATCGGCAAAATACATCGTTCACGCAAGCATCCAAATCGACGGCGTCGTAGACAGACCTGACGTCATAGGAGCCATCTTCGGCCAGACGGAAGGGCTTCTTGGAGCAGATCTCGAGCTTCGCGAATTACAGCGCTCGGGACGCATTGGAAGAATTGAAGTTGACTGTGACACACGAAGCGGCAAGACGCAAGGCTCCATTATCATCAGCTCCTCCCTTGACAAAGCGGAAACCGCTATTGTTGGAGCAGCGCTGGAAATTATCCAACGCATAGGACCTTGTAACGCTAAAATCAAAGTCGAAAAAATAGAAGACGTTCGTGTTTCCAAACGAAGCGCGGTTATTGAGCGTGCGAAGGAATTGCTTAAAGGACTCATGGACAGCTCAATGCCTGACTCACAGGAATTAACGGATGAAGTCGCGTATTCTGTACGTGTGATGGAAATCACGGAGTACGGAAAAGACAGATTGCCTGCAGGACCTGCGATTGATGACAGCGAGGAAGTCATTGTTGTTGAGGGCAGAGCAGATGTTCTCAATTTGCTTAAGCACGGATTCAAGAATTGCATCGCGATGAACGGAACATCTGTGCCGCAAACGATCATAGAATTGAGCCGCAAGAAAACGCTCACGGTTTTTGTTGACGGCGATCGCGGAGGAGATTTAATAGTCAAAGAACTGCTAGCAGTCGCTGAGATAGATTTCGTTACGAAAGCGCCTGATGGAAAAGAAGTTGAGGAAATAACGAAGAAAGAAATCCACAAGGCAATACGCGCAAAAGTCGCGGCTGAGCAAGTCAAGATGGATATCGGCAGAGAGCCTGTGAATTCGCTGCGCAACAAACCGACATTCCAAAGACCTTTGCCGCAGGGATTTCGCGAGCAGCGTGGCCCTCCAAGACCGCCCATGCCGCAGCCTCGCAGCGTAATGAGCCCTCAGGAGAAAGAGAAGTTCAAGAGCATTATTGAAGATCTTATCGGAACTCGAGGCGCCTGTATTTTAGACCAGAAGCTTGAGGTTCTAGGCAAAGTGCCAACGTCTGAACTGCAGACGACAATCAAGAGCCTGGGCGCTGGAGTGTATGCTGTAGCGTTTGACGGCGAGATTGACCGAGAACTCATTGATGTCGCTGAACGGACAAACATACGATTCCTTATTGGAATGGACGCGAAGTCCAAAGGCACAGGAAGAACGACTGTGTTAACGGTTGCAGAATTATAAATTTTTATTTTATTTTTCTTATACTTTTTAAAGTGGATATAGGGATAATGGAAAAGTTTAAATATGTGTATTCACATCTCACCACATAGGTGATCTCCCATGCCCAATTTGACATTAGCCATACCGGAAGACTTGCACATCAAGATGAAAGACCATTCTGAGATTAGATGGAGTGAAGTTGTCAGAAAATCGATCTCTGAAAAAATAGATACTTTGGAAATGATGGATAGATTGACAAAGAAAAGCAAGCTCACACAAAAAGATGTTGACCAGATCGCGGATAAAATCGATAGCGCTGTTGCAAAGAGATTAGGGCTTAAATGATTGTTGTAATAGATTCAAATGTATTGATTTCCGCGTT
>CAZHJH010000025.1:12561-15208 GCA_964533475.1 uncultured Methanosarcinales archaeon | reverse complement strand
TGATATGAGCAATGTCGAAATTGAGGCAGAAATTGCCGGTGATGCACGCGACGACGTGATTGGCGACGACACAGATGTCTTCGATATGGTTGCCAACCGCACGTATGTCAAAAAGCTCACGCTTCCCTTGACGGGCCGCATGGAAGAGGATGAATACCTCCTGCGTGTCAGAATTCAAGACAGGCGCAACCCAACGGTTGAGCAGACGTACGCATTAGGCGTTGAGCTGCCTGAGCATGAAGTGCGCATTGACGACATTCTCTTCTCACCTTCCGGAAAAGTAAAAGCAGGACGTGCTTTACTGACGACGGTGCGCGTCGAAAATGACGGCGACCGCCTTGAGGATGGTGTCAAAATTACAGTCTCCATTCCAGAATTGGATTTGAGCGCTTCAGATTATATTGATGAGCTTGAACCCGAAGGAGAGGACGACGATGAAACGACAAGCGAAGAGCTCTACTTGAGAATCCCAGAGTGTGCTGAGCCGGGACTGTACACGGTACGTGTTGATGTTGAGTTTGATGACAGAGACATGCGCGCGACGGAGGATGCACTGATCGAGATTATCGAAGGCGATGCCTGCGAGCTCGATGCTACCGAACCCTCACCGGGTCCAGGAGCGCAAGGTCCTCAGAGCGTGATCACCGTTGGCAGCCAAAGCCAGGACATCACCGCGGGAACGGGAGGAGCAATCTATCCCATAACGATAACCAACAACGGCAGATCCACGAAAACATACACGATCAGCGTCGCAGCTGCTGACAGCTTTGCAAATGTACGCATCAGCCCAAGCAACGTGGTCGTTGTGAACGGCGGAGAAACGAAGTCCATATTTGTCTATGTGAGCGCGCTCGAAACGACTGCGCCGGGACAGTATGGATTCAGCGTATCAGTCAGCTCAGGTGCCGAAGTGCAGCAGATTCCTCTGACGGCAAATGTCGTGCAGGGATCAGCGGTTGCAGCCGGAAGCCTGAAGCGAGCACTCGAGATCGGCCTTGTTGTGCTGGTCGTGATCCTCGTGATCCTCGGCCTTATCATTGGCTTCAACAAGCTGAAGTCCGATGAGGACGAGCGCAAGGACGGCTCAGGGGCGCAAACGTACTACTAGATTTTTTTTCCTTCTTTTAACCTAGCGAAAGGGAGGAGGAACTCCTGAGGTATCATGAGCCGCAACACACTAAGGTTTGGTATCTTTACCCTAGTCATGCTGTTGTGGCTGCCTCTCGCTTTTGCTAGCATTGATTTTTCCGCCACGAGTGTTGAGCGCATCACGGCATGCCCGTGCACGCTTCTCACGAGCGCGATTCAGGTTCAAAATACGGGCACTGAAGTTGAGGTTATCACCGTTGCCATTGGCGGCCCAGCTGCCGCATGGACGACGTACGCCCCAACAGAGCTCTTCCTGATGCCGGGAGCGCAAGAAAAGGTTTTCTTATACATACAGGCGCCTTGCACAGCGCAAGGAGCATACGCCCTGACCATTGACCTCACAGCAAATGATGGGCTTAAAAAGCGCATTGAGCAGCAGATCGTATACGACCGCTGCATGAACGCAGATCTCGTTCCCATTATCTCCGAACAATCTGTATGCAGCGGGGAGCTTGCGCAGTATCAGTTTTAGCTTGCCAACACAGGCACGTTTATTGAAGGCTATGAGATCACACCTCAAGACGTCGTGCAATACAGCTCACTCTATGAGAATCCGGTGTTCCTCGCACCAGGAGATTCAAGAATTGTTGACGTTTTTATTCAATTCCCCGGTGATCGGCTGGGCAACATAACAACTAATATTTTAGTTAAGGCGCTCACGTCCGGAATTACTGTAGAAACTCCGGTTACGCTTACCCTGCGCGACTGCAATCCTTTCACGCTGCAAATGGGCGCTCGTGATCCACAAACAGTATTTAACGCAACTCAGGATGTTGTATACAAGATATGCCAAGGAGCGCAGCATACAATACCGTATCAGATTACGAATTTAGGCAATATCAGCGCAGAATTTACACCTTATCTCATGAATGCTCCCGCATGGGCAGCTATTGATCCAACACCCATAGCACTCGGAGCAGGACAGTCGGCAACAGGATATATTGCCGTGGAAGCACCGTATGATTCCGTGAGTGTTCAGCAACCCACGCTCCTTGCACAACGGGCGGGGGTTTCCCACAGCGTGCCATTTACATTAGATATTCAAAATTGTTACACGCCAGAAATCGCAGAAAAAAGACCAACGCGCATTCCTATACTTCGAGCTGAAACGTTTACAAGCATTCCGATTCAAAACACTGGAACTCAGGAAGCAACGTATAGGTTCTCCCTCCTCACGAATGAAGCATGGATAACACTGAATCCTGAACAGGGAATTCTTCAGCCTGGAGAAGAGGCATTCGTTGAACTGAAAACAATCCCTACAGAAGAAACAGCATCCGGAGCGTATCCGATCATTCTCACCGTAACCACACAGGATGACTTAGAGTACTCAAAGCAATTCTCACTTGTCCTTGATGGGGGCTTTGCTTGGGAATATGTTGCATACGCAAGCGCAGGGATTCTCGTCCTGCTTGTTGTCATACTCATCATCCTCATGCGAAAGAAGTTGGCGCAGGTTACTGTAAAAGAAGCAGTGAAGCGCGAGGCCCCGCGGGCG
>CAZHJH010000025.1:7421-12501 GCA_964533475.1 uncultured Methanosarcinales archaeon | reverse complement strand
TGAAAAGCCGAAACGACCGAGGGTTATAGGGCGTTGGATATCAAAGATTATTGAATTCGTAAGAGAGCATAAGGCCGCGGTTCTCATTATTGGGGCACTCGTTATTGTCGCGGCGCTCTTATTTTTCTTTCTGCCGGACGTGCTTGAACTTCTCGGGCTTGGATGGGGCTGGATTGCAGACTACCGGTGGTATATTGCAAGCTCCGTTGCGCTCCTCATCGTATTTATAATCCTAGCCGTGCATCTTATAAACAGACGCGTCAAAAAAACTGTAGTCAGCGAAAGGCGCGCAGCTCCTGAAAAGATAGAAGCGCCAAAGAAACCACGACGTTTCCTATGGAACGCGGTCAAAGCCATTATTGTTGTTGCACTCATCGCAGTGCTTGTATACTTCTACGAGTACATCCCTGACGTCGTGAAAACATTCTTCCTCGCATACTGGATATTCCTGATTTCTGGAATCGCAGTGCTTATCGTATTCATCGTGATCGCTCGCTGGATCAAACGCCGGCCTAAAGCAGAGGAAAAAAAGGTAGTCATTGAGCGCAAAGTGGCTCCGAAAATTATTCCTGAAGAGGCTCCTGCCGCTATTCGCGTTCCGAAGAAAAGCCTTATTATTCCCGTGCTCCTTACGCTTGTTATCATCTTAGGAATTGGGTATGTTGTCTGGCAAAGCGTTGACTGGGCTCTTATCACGTCTCCTGGGCATCTGATCGTATATGGATGGTACTACGTTGCTGGGGCAGTGATCGCTCTCCTGATTATCATTATGATTGCGCGGTTCGGCATGAAAAACCGCAGAACGCAAGTGTGCTCATTAGCAGCTTACCCTGCAGATACAAGTATTTCATTCCCACTTAAATCCGCAACGGGGCTGGGAGAACTCACACTCACGTTAAAAAAACAGAGTTCAGGAAAGGTTACGGTACGTGCCCTTGGAAGAAAACCGACATTCCTCAGAGCAGCTTCGTTAGTGTATCAGTATATAGAGCTTGATCCTAGCGATCTTGATGAAAACGCATTCACAAACCTCTCTGTTAGATTCAAAGTCAGGAAATCATGGCTGCTTGACCATAACCTTAGCTCAGATGATATCGTATTCCGTAGATATGAAGACAATGCGTGGACGGATGTCCCTACGAAGATAGTCGATCAGGATAATGACTTTGTATACTTTGAAGCAAAACTCGTGTACTTCAGCTACTTTGCCATCTGTGCACAGGAAGAGGCTGCAGAGCGTGAAGCCCCTGAAGTTGAAGAAGAAGAGCCAACCCAACGATCATGGATTCCATATCTTGTATTGTTTGCGATTATCGCAGTGCTGCTCGGTCTCAGCTATTATATCAGCATGACTGCAATCCCTCCCTCGCTTGAAGAGGAATATTCCTCAGACCCGATCCTGGATGCGATCCCGGGGAATTATCAATATAATTCGGAAGGAGATGTCGTAGATCGAGACACAGGAGCGGTGCTCTCACGCGAGGAGTATGCACGATTGCTTACTGATTCGATTGAGAGTATCACTACACAAACATCCATACGCAGGGAAGAAATTGCACAGCTTATTACAATCCTGAACCCTGAACAGGAAGTACCTGAAGCACGCAAAGGCCTTCCTACACAGATCATGACTGAGGATATACAGCAAACGCTTGATCTCACAACATATTTCACGGATCCTGACGGAGATGTGCTCATGTTTACGGCAATCGCACCGGAGCATATGACGATTCTTATTCAGGGTGGAACGGCAACATTGATTCCAGAACAGGATTGGTATGGCATTGCCACAGCGACATTCATCGCCGATGATAGCAAGGGCGGCATCAATGAAAGCACGGTTACACTTATCGTTCGGGATGCGCCAGAGCCTTCCGGACTTGCAGCTGTTAAAGAACGCGTTACGAGGGCTGATGGCGAATTACAAGGCATCGGGTCATGGATTAAAAACAATTTCAGGGATTATTGGCTGTACGCGATCATAGGAATCATCGTGCTTGTCATCCTCATCGCATTCATCGCCTACCACAAGAAAATACTTGACTTCTTAGAAGAAGACACGAAGAAAAAGAAATAGAAGCATCATCTTTATAAATTCGGTTTTACTTTTCTACAATCTCAACGGGGCTGTAGTACAACCTGGCTAGTATGCGGGCCTCCAGTACTGGAGGGATGAGCTTCGGCGATGACTTCCCGGTGAAAGCCTTTGATCTGGGTTCAAATCCCAGCAGCCCCAATCTTTTTCCAAAACATTGATGAAAAGGAGGGAGTTGATCTCGCGATCAAGCTCCCTGAGATTTTTGTTGATGGTTGCTCTCTCGAGCAAGCCATCTAGGTTATCTTTTGACCCTATCTTCTGCATTACATTGTCCGCAACATAAAAGTATTTAAACTTCGAATCCAAGGCGTGCTTGGGTGGTGGCACTACGAATTCAGTTCGATATGTAACTCTGCTTATTCTTCTTCTGATTTCTATATCCGGTACAGCCCTTGCACTTGATAGCTGGCAAGTTCAAACCAATGATAATCATCTTGAGATCAGCGTGCCGTTTACAAATAGCTCGTCAAACCTTGAGATGATACGAGACATAATCCCTAGCATTACAAATGCTCAACTGCCGAGCTTGTTGTCGAATGGATTGGTGAGTACTAGCTTGGGATCAAGCGTTTACAGACAATATTTGAATATTGATCACCCGTATCAGGGGCTTCCCGTGGGTTCTGGTTATGTCCTCTATATCGAGAACGATGACGGTGAGACTGGAGATTATCTATACTTTAAGGATTCGCAGCAGATCGCAAGATACCGGCTGGCGTTTGATTCGTCTTTTCGGTCGCGCATCACGGATGCAAATGGTGTCTTGGATGCTTCCGGTGGATGGTTACGGGATTATCAAGGCAAGAGTCTTGAAATACTTGGGAAAAATTATACGATTGTGAGGGCGAGAAGCGCAATCCAGAACCATCCTGAAAGTGTGGAACTGATTTTAATGGAAGATGGGATTCTTGATGAAGTCACTGAAGGGAACAGCAAGAGCTACTCTTCTCTTCTCGGCGGGATCTCTCTTAAAGTCGAATCTATTACTGATGCAGGAACGCCTTTTGTTGTTTTCAGTGTTAATAATTCATTACTCGCGGCGATGCGTCCAGGAGACATATCAAAACTATCGAACGGCATGTATCTTGGGCTTATGGGTGTAATCTACAATGAAGCAGGAGACGTTACTGATGATTCAGCGAGCCTGTTCCTTGGCAAACACCTTATATCCCTCAATGACACCACTATTTTGGACAATGCCGGACAGAAAGCACTTAAAATAGATGGAGATGTCATAAATGAAGATATTGTATCGATCCAAGGAACCTACTCAGGCACTACGGTTTCAATCAATGATATCTTCGTGAATATGTCTGCCGGAGACGATTATTATGTCCCTGCTGGGGGGCTTCTGAGTAATACAATTATTGCGCAATCTGACAATCCCAATCTACTTTTTACCCGAAATTGGGATATCCTGTACACTGGATTAGATAATGTGGACTTTGAGGAAATTAGCATTAAAACCAGCGGTAAGGACAAGTACAAACTGGCTTTTATGGATTGGGGCGGAAATCTTGTCCAAGCACCATTAGCGTACGCATCCGCGGCAAGTGTCCTGAAGATGGGAGACGATGATGACGACTTCATCATTAACGAAAGCAGAAACATCAGCAAGGATGACTACTTCATCATAACGGACGCGACGAAAGATGCTGGTGAACGGCCAACGTACCTGCTGCGCTACAAGGGAGCTGACAAGTCAACGGACGAAAATCCGAAGTTTAAAATCGAGAACGTCGGTTCAAAAGAGACTCTAGAAAAGACGTACACAGCAGCTGGCGGATCAGCTACGGCTACCTTCAATATTGGAGGAGGCTCGTACAAGGTTGAGAACCACGAAGCCATTACAAGCAATGACTTCTCAATCAAGGTTGACCTTGATGGAGACGGAACCATTAACGAGTCGAACGCGGTCTCAATAACCACACGTGCAGGTGCCCAAATAGCGATAGCGGGTAACCAGACGGGCGGAAGCAGCCTCGCTCATTTAGGTGATAAGCTCACAGTTACAATCAGCACGCCTAATGCGGACGATTACGAAGACCTGACAATAATCCCGATCAGATACAACCTCTCCTCAACATCTGACGTTGAAGTTGATCTGACAAAGATTGATGTCTACAACCTTATGACGCCAGAGGGTGAGAATCATGTTCAGTATGGAATGAACTCGCTCGGCGCGTTTATTACATACACGAATCCCTCGAGTGACCCTGACGAATTGATCATCCAATATCCAGAGAACCAGAGATTTGCAAACGTGTTTTTTGTACAAGAAGCGCAATGTACTCCACAAGAAGAAATCTGTGACAATCTGGACAATGATTGCGATGGAATGGTGGATGAGGATTCCGGCGGTTTACCTATAACTGAAACCTGTGATAGATCCTTTGGGACCTGTTCTGTTCAAGGAGTCAAGACCTGCTCGAATGGCGTATTGGGGATTTGCGTAGCGAATGATCCCAGGACTACAGAGATCTGTGATAATCAGGACAATGATTGTGACGGACAGATTGACGAGAGCCTCCAAAGAAGCTGCAGTGTAAATCATCTCGGAAATTGCGCTGTTGGAACTGAAACATGCTCTGCCGGAAGCTGGGCGGGCTGTCCCGTTTCAACTTCTGAATCGTGTGGGCTTGGAGATCAAGACTGTGATGGAGTGTTAGATGGCAGTGAGGGATTAATTCAGCAATGCGGATACAGCGATGTTGGCATTTGTACGTTAGGCAGTGAGTACTGCGCAGATGGAGGTTCATGGGCGGGATGTACTGCTACGTTCCCCGACCAGGAGATCGAAGGAAATGGTATTGACGAGGACTGCGACGGCGCTGATGGAAGTATCTGCCAAGTGCTTTCACCAGTTCCCGATGAGTATCCCTTAAGAAATTTAGACGTTCAAGTATTCTGCACGACCCTTCATCAAAGAATACAATATTCGGTTAATGGTAGCCGCTATATAGACCTATGCAAATCTTGCAG
>CAZHJH010000025.1:7124-7401 GCA_964533475.1 uncultured Methanosarcinales archaeon | reverse complement strand
CTGGATTAAAATCAGCGAGACTCAAAGACGGTAACAGTACAATAGTCATAATGGTTATTGATGACGACCAAACGGTATATAATGCGACTCGCGATGTCTTTGTTGATTCTAAAAAGCCAAAGATAAGCAAGATCACTCCCTCAAGTGGATTTCTAGGGGACAACATAGGAGTAGTTTACAGCGAAGCAAATTGTGCTTCAATCGAAGTTACTGCTGGCAATCAACAAAATTTTAGACGCCAATCGTTCGACTGCCCATCGGGAAATAGGATTACGCA
>CAZHJH010000025.1:257-7095 GCA_964533475.1 uncultured Methanosarcinales archaeon | reverse complement strand
CTGTTGTGCGAGATATTGCGGGTAATTTTGCGGCGAAAGTAGCGAGAAAGTTAACTGTTGATACGATTGCTCCGGAGATTGAACAATTGGAGTGGTCTGTTTCTGGAAAATCTTTGAATATTAAGATCGCTGTCTCTGAGACTGTTGATCTGTCATACCTTGATTCTAACGATAACGAGGTGAGAGGGCATATTGTTTGTTCCAATTGCGAAGGCGTTGGTTATGATCGGTCAAAAAGCGTTCATTTGAGGGCTGGTGAGCACAATCTTACTTTTATTGCTCGCGATAAAGCGGGAAACACGGACACATATTCTGGAATCTTAGTGGAGATAGCATGAAGGAGAGTCTCATCACATAAAATAAGGTATTTTAAACTCACACGCATTCTCAATGTGCATGGATAGAAGAATGTTTATTGAAACGTTGGCAGCGATGGGTGCTGCTGCGCTTAATATTCCAGTCGTCCACGCACAGAAGAATCCACTAGCAGCTACAGAACAGCAGTTTCTCACCTTCGGAAATTGGAGTGCTATGAATCCCACGAATTACAACCCGAATACAGGCACGTATCCTTCAATAAGCAGCATTGAAGCGGACTTAGACATTCTGGTTGCTGCGGGAATTACGGGAATAAGAACGTATGGAGCAAATAACGGATTACGGGAAATACCCCGGCTTGCAAAAGATAGGGGGCTTTCTGTTATTATGGGTATATGGGATATTGACCGCGATGGAACGGGAAGCGAAGAATGGACAAATGCCGTGAACGCAGCATCCCATGTGGATGGCTACGCCGCCGGAAACGAAGGATTATACATACGCTATACTTTTTATGAACTTACCGATTATATCAATGCTCTCAGAACGGCAACGGGAAAACCGGTTACTACATCTGAAGTGCTGCCCCGATACAGCGAGCAATGGGTTTTGGACACGGGAGACTGGCTGTTTCCAAACATTCATCCGTTTTGGTCGGATGCGGCGGCAGCGATCCGAGTTGTGCGCGCTAGTATTACGGATCCCCAGCAGGCGTATTCTTGGACGCGGGCACGGCATGATGAGATTGTAGCGAGAGCGAACGGCAAGCCTGTTGTCCTTGGTGAATCCGGGCTGCCGACGGCAGGTGCTGGTGGCTTAAGCGAAGAAGGGCAGCGGGATTATTATGCACTCATGAATACATCCGGAATGCACTTCCACTATTTTGAAGCGTACGACCAGCTTTGGAAGAACTGGCATCCTGTTGAGCCGCACTGGGGGTTATGGGATGCGTCACGGAATCCTAAACTCGCGGCCGGAATCATCGGTGCCGTTCCTACTGGGATTATGTTGAGATAGTTTCAGATTATTTTACTTTAGAAATTAATGACGTCACCTACTTTAGTCTTTGATGTTTTTATTATTCCCGGGTCAAGCTCGATAACAAACATTGCTCTCTTCTTTGCAACCCGGTATGTGAATGGTTTAAGATTTTCCTCAATGTCAACAACTCTTCTTTTCTCATCAAGCCACAGCACATCAATCGGATGAAGCACAAAGAACATATGCAGGTCAGCGGCCGTGGGTTTTTTGAAGTGAAAGATAAGCGCATGTTTCATCGACAATGTGAACATGCAGCCCAGGCCTTTCGACCACGCGGAATAGCAATGCTTAACGCTTCTTGCCAACACTTTTTTCGAGGTTTTGTTTAGTATCATCATCAACAAAGATCTTGTTTACATTGACTTTGCGTTTTCTTCCAAACAACATCATGACAAAAACAATTATTAAGAGCACAATCACGCCGTCAATAAAAAGCATCATGGGATTCTTGAAGAACGGCTCTTTTACATCTGCAGATGATGGCTGCGGCTGCTGTACGGGCTCGATGGGGGTTTCTTCTATAACCTCCTCAGGCAGTGTTTCCTCCTCTTCCTGACCCAACGGCAACACGGTCACTTTAACAGTCTCATGCTGCTCAACGATCTGGCCTGCATCCGTCTGGTATTCGATATCCACCGTAATCGGAAACACGGTTTTTTTTGTGACGACGGGAGAGAGAAGGTTCGTGTTCATGAGCTCGATATAATTTCCCTTCATTAAGTCACCCTGCTTCTCTGCGCGAACCTGTGTTAAGTCACTCCTGACCGTAATCTGAGCGTCGTAATAATGATAACGTTTGCTTGGATTCTTCACATTCAGAAAAAAATTCATGTTCTCCCCTGAATGATAGCTGCTCTTGAGATTTGTGACCACGGTGACATTATCCAGGATAACGGTAAGCGGAATCTGCGTAACCGCGCTTGTAAGCTCGTACTCATAGTAGAAGCTGTTTTCCAGCATAATGTTGAATGCTCCAATCCTGCCTGCCTGTATTGTCGCGTTATATGTAACGGTATCATCGGGGTTAAGCGCCCCTTTCCACGCGAGCGTTGATCCTTGATACGAAATGCCCTGAGATTTATGCACAACAGTGAATCCAATCGGGATGCTCACGGAACTCGTGCCGGAAAACACTCCATTCTCATTATTTGTTAGATTCACGGAGATATTAAACTGCTCACCCAATGCAATAATCCTTTTGCTCGTTCCATACGCTACATCAAGAAGCGATTGCTGAACATCAAATGTCTTCTTATCTGTCTCATTGACGGTTGCAACGCCATCGAAGTATGTAAGCTGGGCAAGCGACGTGAATGCGCCTGTAAACAAAGGGGTTACGGCATACCTGCATGTCTCCTTTTTTCCCTGAAACAACGCGGTCTTCCAAACGATCGTGTCTCCGCTCAGCGTGCAGTCGCCATGAATGATAGAAATTGTAAAGTTTTTGTACTGATCCTTAAATACAATATTAGTCGCATGCTCATCTCCCGTGTTCTCCAACGTCGCCAGCACATAGCTTTTCTTTTCCGTGATGAGGTCATCAGGTTCAAATTCCCTTGTCAGGTCAACCTCTGCGGTTTTTTTATAGATTTTGACTCTCGCCTTGAAATAATCCTTGTCTAATGTGAAATTCTTATAGTCCACTTGCGCTTCAGACACGCAAAACTGCAGAAGCCCGTGATCCTCGCATGTGTTATTATACACAATTAATCCTCCGGTTGTCTGAGAACTAAAGCTTGCGAGGCCTGCGGCGTTGATCGTGAACAGATACGAGTCATTTGCGACCAAGATAGAGCTGCCATGCGCGGTGACCTCGTCATAATAGACTTTTTCTCCGGCGAACACGGTGAGCGCAGCAAGGATACACATCAGATTGAAGAGCCAGAAGAGCTTCATAGCCTTAAACATCGAAATCAGGGTATATATATTTTACTGCTTAATGGAACTCAAATTCATATGTTTTAAAAAGCCCCCTACAGCTTTTCAATCATGGAATTTATTGTGTATCTCTTCATTGCCCTTATGGGAGGAATGCTCACCGTCATAGCACCATGCTCTCTGCCCATTCTACCCGGATATGCCGCACACCTCACAAATGCACGACGCGGGCAACTCCTAAGGAACACACTTTTCCTATCACTTGGAATGTCCCTCGTATTTGTGCTCCTGGGAGCGTTTGCGGGGTCCATTGGGGGATTTCTCCTTGTTCATAAACGAACAATCCTCATGATTATGGGATTTCTGCTGATTATTTACGGGGTTTTTGTTGGATTGAGTTTGTTCAAGCCAAAGCACTTCAGCGCGAAAAGCAGTTTTGCTTTTGGATCACTCCTCGGAATCACATGGACTGGATGCATAGGGCCCATCCTTGGGGTAATCCTTGTCGTCGCGGCAGGAACGGGCTCCCAGATTCAAGGCGCAGTACTCCTCTTTGTTTATGGTATTGGCCTCTTACTCCCTTTTTTCGGGATCTCCTACTGGCTTGATGCGCTGCCAAAAACACATAGTATCTGGAAAATCCTTCTTGGAAGGGTCTTCACGGTCCGTTTATTTCATAGACAACTCTACCTGCACACGACACACGTGGCTGCGGGAGTGTTTTTTATACTCATAGGAGCATTATTCCTACTCGAGCTTCAATTTCGAGTGAGCATGTTCATTGCCCCTTCGTTCACGGAATGGACGTTCTCAGTTCAAGAATGGCTGCTGACAAGGTGACGACGCGTCCTTTCTAAGAATAAGATAAAAAAAGAAAATAATAAGCTTATTCAGCCTTAGCCACGATTGAACCAGCAAGGTTATGCGTTAACGTGCTTGATCCTTTCGTGTAGACGCCACGGACATCAGCTCTGAATCGCGCGTCAACAGTCACAGCAGGACAATCATTGAATGTTATTGTCGCCTGCGCGCCGTCAGCAATGGCAGCGGGATCCACGACCGCACTGGCACTTCCACAGTCAGTACCGTCAGCATATGCGTTGTTCCTATCAACATCAATATAGATGGATGAGAAATCAACGCTGTCTCCCGCACCATTTCTCACAATTATCTCGACTTGGCTTGTGCCTGCAGCGCCGCTTGTGACCTTGAACTCATCACAGGACAGTCCCGGGATTAATGTACAGCTATTGGGCAGGAATCTACTCGGGTTCAACACTCCGAAATAGGCCAATGCACCAATGGCAACCAGGACAACAAGGATGGCCCAGCCGTACGTCATCAAGAACTCCATAGCGGCTTGTGCTTTCCTTCCTTTCATTCACTCACCTCTTTTATATCATAAAAATGTATACTAGTACTGGAATCTTAGCATTGGTGGTATATAAAAGTATCGGAACGGCTGAAAAATCAGCCGGCACTTTGAGGGTTGAATGCTACGCATTCAAGCCCTCGGAAAATTACGAGCAAGGGTTTCGAGTATCGATCTAGGGCAGTGGATAGCTCACTCCCGTCACATTATATTGAGCCAGATGCCCTTGGTCTAGAATGAACTAACTCGGATTTACCTTAACCGCTTACGATAGAATCCTCAAAATCAAGCTCGCTTTTATAGAAAAGATCTTCTGCCTTTCCAGAGTCCCCTTCGAAAGATTTATATAGATTAACTATTTACACATAATTAAATACGTTAAATATTGGAGGGAAAAATGCCAACAATAACCTTATCTGTTCCGGAAGATTTGAAAAAGGGAATGGATGAATCTAAAGAAATCAATTGGTCTGAAGTAGCACGAACCGCAATCAGAAGCAAAGTCTCGCAGCTCAAAATACTCAAAGCTATTTCCGTAAAATCTAAACTGACAGAGAAAGATGCACTGGAGTTAGGAAGAAAAATTAATGCATCACTGCATAAGGAATTAACCAACTAACATGGAATGTGTCCTTGATGCGAACATCCTCATGTCTGCGTTGATCGCTACAGAAGGCCGGACGTATGATCTCATCTTTCATGAACGGCTCAAGCTCTTCTCTGTGGATAAACTCTTGAGAGAACTGGAGAAGCATAGGCCTGAAATTCTGGCAAAGTCCGGACTCTCTGAAAACGAGTTCGAAGTCTTTTTGGCCTTAATCTCAGCTCAAATTGAATTTATACCATATTCTGAATTTGAGAAGTTTGTTCCTGAAGCAGAAAAGATTAGTCCAGATCCCAATGACACTGAATACTTCGCTTTAGCCTTAAAGCTTAAATGCTGCATCTGGTCAAATGATAAGAAATTAAAAAACCAAAATACGGTTAAGGTTTACTCAGCAGAAGACTTGATTCGGATCCTTCAGTGAACTGGAGGGATGATTGGTTTCTATTGTGAAAGAACACTTATGAAACCTGATAACTCACTCCCGTCACATTATATGTTCCAAGATGCCCTTGATCGAGGATGAACCAGCTCGGCGTGAAGTTAATCCGATATAATGTTCCCGTGCTATTCGCAAAGTACTTATAATCCACAATGCTGTTTTGGTACGTTTGGATGCCCTGCGCCTCAAATTTTGCGAGATCGACAAGGCTCTCAATGCCATACGGAGAGCTTTCAAGATCATTCTCAAAGCGCATGATGAAGCTCGGAGCATCGGTATCCTCAATGTAATATCCAGAAGCCGTGTGATTCAACAGATTCGGAACATACCACGTGCCATTAATTTTCTGCGTGAAATTGCCGGCAAATATGGACGTGTTAATCACATTCGTCAATCTTCCCTGGCCATTCACAATATACAAGGGATCCTCAAATCCAACAATACTTACTTTCGCTGTCACAAATTCTGTTGTCGTAAAGGTGGCGGTCTGCGCACTATCTTTTACAATCATCGTCACATTCGCACGGACAAGTACATTCCAAGGATCATCCTGCACGACATCTAGAGTATTGACCGTAATATTCACATCGATTCTTGCTTTATCACCCTCAAACTGGATGCGCTGGGTCCAATCCTTAAATGTGGAACCCTGAAGGACAGTATACGTGCTGCCATTGATCGTTCCATTAATCATCGCCTCGCGAAACCTCGACTGGACATCATCAACATATGTTCCTTGATTGATCATATACTCACTGAGCGCAAGCACGCTCCTAAAACCGGAAATATACAGCCCCCGACCCAGATCACGGCGTACATCATCGAGAAAGTCATTGAGACTTGTCACCCGAGCGTCGACAGCAAGCGCGCGCTTTGAAAGCCGCTGGTACTCCTGATATGAAAACGCGAAGATGAAAATTCCCAGTATCGCGATCGTCAACAGCGTAAAAAACATCGCTTTCCGGTTCATGACCACACCCTTATTTCCATAATTGCAGGCCCCCAGAGGAATGGGATGCCCTGCTCACCAATAATCTCGGTTTCAAGATCGGCACTGTCAATGTTCACAATGATCTTACCATCACCGTCGAAGTCCAGCTTTTTCAAAAGTTGATACGCAGCATTATCGATGGCATCCGTAGGATCAAAAACTCCTGATGCATAATCGCACGTCTTTGTCCCG
>CAZHJH010000025.1:0-247 GCA_964533475.1 uncultured Methanosarcinales archaeon | reverse complement strand
TGGAATGCTGAGCACAGCGCTTGTATTATCCTCGAAGTCAACAGACCATCTGCAACCAGCTGCTTTTGGGAACACTCCCGTGTAATTCACGAGCGCGTCGATGTGCACGGTATAAATCGCGCGATCGTCAGCAGAACCATTTGTTGAAGTCGTTGCATTCGTTCCTGTGCTTACCCAGACACTATTTCCAGACCCTATTGCCAAAAGAGAAACCGGGACTTGAACAATGTATGGATCACCGAGCTCT
>CAZHJH010000024.1:13261-15274 GCA_964533475.1 uncultured Methanosarcinales archaeon | reverse complement strand
TTCACTCAGGCTTTTTGAGCAGCTCAGCAGGCACACGGGCATGAGCATGCAGGAGATCACGAAAGCCCTTGCGGCGAAAGAAAAAATCCTTAACTGGATGGTCAAAAACAATCTGCGCACGATCGCGGACGTCGGAAAGATCATGAAGCAATACTATCTTGACTCCGCTATGATTGTTGAGGCAGCAACAAAAAACACACCCCTGAAGAAAGTTCTAGGATAACCATGGTACGCATTCCCTTCTCACTTCTGCCGCCGGCACTCCTCGAAAAAACATCAAGTTTGTTCATGGGACCAGCGGACCTGCTGCTGAATTTTTTCCCATTCCTCAAGCTTAATCTGCTGCAGGCGGAACTTTCCATATCCGCACGGGGTTATCTCGCGCAGTGCCTTGCCGCAACAACGACGCTCTTCATCTTTTTTGGTGCTGTGCTCACACTCCTCTTCGCGAAGCAGGGAAATTATATTTTGGGCATCTTTGTCGCGCTTGCCTTCTCCTGCATTGTGTTCATGCAGCAGCTCTACTACCCAAAGCTCATCGCCGCCCGCAGGATCAAGGGCATTGAGCGCAACCTCTTAGGAGCATTGCGCACGATTCTGATTCAGGTAAGGTCGGGAGTTCCCTTGTTCAATGTCCTCGTCGCGATCAGCACGGAGCAGTATGGAGAGGTCTCTGTCGAGTTTAAGCGGGCCGTGCGCAAAATAAACTCCGGACTGCCTGAGGTTGATGTCCTTGAGCAGCTCGGACAGGAAAATCCCAGCATCTATTTCCGCAGGGCGCTGTGGCAGATTGCAGACGGGATGAAAGCCGGGGCTCCGATAGAAAGCGTGCTCAAAGAAGCTATAGAAACCCTCTCCAGGGAACAGCTGCTCGAAATTGAGCACTATGGATCCACATTAAATCCCTTAGCCATGTTTTACATGCTCATCGCAATTATCCTCCCAGCACTGGGGATGACGTTTCTCATCATCCTTAGCAGCTTCATCGCGCTCGATGAATTCGCGGCGCAGATGATCTTCTGGGGGCTCTATGGCATGGTCTTGTTTTTCCAGGTCATGTTCCTCGGCATGATCCGCAGCAGGAGGCCAACACTCATAAACTAACATGTACCGAACATTCGCACACATCTATCCGAAGCAAATAAGAGCGAATCTCCTCGAGCTGCTGCACTTTGCGCACATCCGCATTGAGGGGCTTCGATTTCTCGGATTCACTTTGGTTTTTTCCCTATTGCTTTCACTTGTCTTCGCATTTTTTGGCGGAACGCTATTGGGAGTATACTGGGCGTTCCTCTTCATCCTGAGTTTTGTGTTCTTCCAATGCGTACTCTACTTCTGGATACTCCTCAGCGCGGACCGAAAGGGAAAATTCATTGATCTCGTGCTTCCTGATGCATTGCAGCTCATGGCATCCAATCTTCGCGCTGGATTCACAACAGATCGCGCATTACTGCTCAGCGCAAGACCGGAGTTTGGGCCATTGCAGGATGAGCTCAACCGCGTTGGCAAAGAAGTTGCGCTCGGGAGGGAACTTCCTGAAGCATTGCAGCATATGACGACGCGCGTAAGAAGCGTGTTTCTCTCGCGCACGGTTGAACTGCTGATCTCTGGGCTGCGCTCTGGTGGTGAGCTTGCGTCGCTGCTTGATGAGACCGCAGCAGACCTTCGCAATCAGCAGCTCATCCAAAAGAAAATCGGAGCGTCCGTGAATATGTATGTGATCTTCATATTTGTGGCGGCGGGCATAGCAAGTCCAGTTCTGTTTGGGCTCAGCAGCTATCTTGTGGAAGTCCTCACGAAAAATTTTGCCGCGGCAGCGCTTCCCGAGCAGACAACGCTTGACCTTCCCATCCAGTTTTCTCAGGTAGGCCTTGGCATTGATTTCATCATATTATATGCGGTCGTGCCCCTCTGCACAACCGCCGTTTTAGGGAGCTTCATCCTGGGGCTCATCAGCAAAGGCAAGGAAAAAGAAGGTGTCGCATTCATTTTTCCGCTCTTAATGCTCTCACT
>CAZHJH010000024.1:0-13251 GCA_964533475.1 uncultured Methanosarcinales archaeon | reverse complement strand
TTCATCACTCGGTTTGTCATTCGGGCGATGCTGAGCGGACTATTGGGAACATAACTTTAAATAATTGATTCTTCTCTGGATTCGGTATGGAAAGCATCATGTACGCTCTTGTTGGGTTTGGTCTTGGCCTCTTCGGCTTTTATTACGGATTTGCGCGTCTGCAGCTCAAGCGCCTTATTGAAACAACGCCTACGTCAACGGTGAGGTCGATAGCGATGGGCACCGTTGAGGTGCAGGGCATTGTTGCTCCCGCGAAAAAAACCCTGCTTACGAGCCCGTTGTCGGGAAAACCCTGCGTGTACTATGCGTACGCCGTTGAGGAATACCGGAGCTCAGGAAAGCATTCCCGATGGGTTACCATACGGTCGGGAAGCAAAGGAACGCCGTTTTTCGCCAGAGACAAAACAGGCTCTGTCCTTGTAGACCCTCAAGGGGCCAAGATCGAGATACCCAAGGATATCCGTTATGAGTCGAGGCTTGGCATCGATCCACCAAAGAGCGTCCAGAAGTTTCTTAAAACCGAGCGGATACCCTTTGAAAGTTTTTTTGGAATGAACAAGACGATGCGTTTCACAGAATCATACATCGCTCCCGAAGATACGCTGTATGTTCTCGGTTACGCGCAGGACAATCCTCATGTGGAAGAAGGAACGGGGCAAAAGAATGAGGAAGATATTGTGATAGGCAAGGGAGGGCGTGTTTTTTTCATCTCAGACAAGCCGGAAAAAGATATTTTGAAAACGCTTTCGTGGAATGTGTATCTCTTTATTTATGGAGGGGCGGCGCTGAGTTTAGCGTGCCTCGCCGTAATCCTTATATATTTCGGGTTATTTTAGCATTTTGGAGGAACACTATGGCTATAGGAACTGGAATTTTCATTGGCACGATTGTCGTGCTTGTCGTTATTGGAGTACTGGCGTTTTTTATCGGCGTATACAATACGCTTGTCCGTTTGAAGAACGACATTAAGAAGTCGTTTGCGAATATTGATGTGCTTCTCAAGCAGAGGTCTGATGAGCTTCCGAAGCTGATCGCTTCCGTTAAAGGGTACATGAAGCATGAAAAGTCAACATTGGCTGAGCTGACGAAAGCAAGAACGGACTTCCTCAAGGCGAAGACGCTTGCGCAGAAGGCACGGGCTGATGATATCATCTCCGGAGCATTGAAGACGATTTTCGCAGTCGCTGAGAATTATCCGAATCTCAAAGCGAACGAAAACTTCATGCAATTGCAGAGCAGAATCTCAGGCATTGAGAATGAGCTTGCAGACCGCAGAGAGTTTTATAATGACTCCGTGAATACGTACAACATCAGGATCCAGAGCATTCCGGATGTATTTATCGCAAGGATGCTGGCATATACGCCTGAACAGTTGTTCAAAGCGGCAGAATCTGATAAGAAGGACGTAAAGGTTGAGTTTTAGTCAAACCGGCCTTTCACTTTATATTCTTCCTTATTGAGAATCTTGTGCAGTTCAGCGTGATATTCCTTAAAGCGCTGCCTTCTCGATACTCTCAGGATGAGATAGAGCACAACAATAACATACGCTGCAATCATAATCTTCGTATCAAGCATTCTAGCCTCAATCATGAAGCTGCTTAAATAGTTTGCGATTTGGATTTCTCCCAGAGCATTTCACAACCTTTTTATACCCTCTTTTTATGGACACGCTTATGGTCAAGAAAAAGGAGGAGAGCGCGCGTGTTCCAGTGGGAATTCCTGGATTTGATAAGCTCGTTGAAGGCGGCTTAAAAAGGGGATCAGTGAATATGCTTGCGGGGTCTGCGGGCTCCGGTAAAACCATCTTCGCCATCCAGTTTCTTCTCGAAGGCATCATGAACCATAAAGAGCCCGGAATCTACATCACGTTTGAGGAGCACAAAGAGAAAATTTACGAGGACATGATCGTGTTCGGATGGGATCTCGCGAAGCTTGAGAAGGAAGGCATGTTCATGTTCCTCGAATATAGCCCGGAGCAGGTGAAAAAAGTTATTACGGAAGGAGGAGGCATGATTGACACGCTGATCGAGAAATCAAAAGCGAAAAGGATTGTGATAGATAGCGTTACTTCGTTTGCCTTGCTGTACCAGGACGAGCTTGCGAAGAAGGAAGCGGCGTTGGCTTTATTTGAAATGCTCAACAAGTGGGATGTGACCGCATTGTTAACGGCGCAGGAACGCCACATCGACCAGGATTTTCTCGAGTCGAATGTTGAGTTTGAGGTTGACTCAATTATCGCAATGTATCATGTTAAAATACGCGGACTGCGCAGGCGTGCTATAGAAATTCTCAAGATGCGGGGAACGCATATTCCGAACAAGACATACGCGATGCATATTACTCAAAAGGGCATTGTCGTTGATCCGAACGAGGTTGTGGTGTTTTAGCGTATTCTTATGGCTAAGATAGAAAAGAAAGTATGGCCACCGTTTTTCCAGGCTATCGTGTAAAAAGTGTAAGAAGCTTTGATGGCATTCCATTCTTCAGCGATTATTTACTATCCTACTTGTCTATTAAGCAAAGGTAAGCACCCTCTTCCGTGTTTGTATCCACTTAATAAAAATTTTTCACGTTCTTTCACACTATGATACTCTTGTTCTTCGTAAAAGAAAGCATCAAAAATTTTAGTTCTGTAATGTTCCATAAGTCTCCGTCTTATATTCTTTGAAATACCAACATATGCAACATCCCAACCACAATCTGATTGTTGGTATAACCAATACACGCCTGACTTCTCAGACGCATTTTTCAAATTGCTCTTACTAATAATATTATCTGCTCTCATTTTCTCACACTAATAACATACATATTACCCGACTCCTTTGAACTCTCTACTTCCGCTTTATACTTTCCCTTATATTTATGGTAGTCAATTTTATATTTTTTGAAAAAAGATATGCACTGAATTAAACCATACTCTTTTTTTGGATGGGATATTTTATGACTTCCAGGCATATTTGCATCATTTGAGAAGGTAAATCCAATGAAATAATAATCTTCGTCTTCTGCAAAATGAAGCACAACATGTTTCAGCTCGGTCAATTTATATTTCTTATTGAAACTTGTTGAAAAACCAAAACCTCCCTTTTCTAAAAGGTTTATTTCAGGTTCTCTTCCAAACCAACCTCTCGCTTCAACAAATGTTTCAAATTTTATTCCTCTTCTCATATTAATCACCCTTACCAATATGCTACCTTTTACACTCAATAATCTTAACTACTATATAAATGTTACGATTATTATCCTCCCACCTACTCGCAAGGGAAGCAATTATTCTGTGCAGGCCGTCAATATTCTGTGTAAAGAGCCAGGGCTTTTGCCAACTTCTTACACAAATCCAAAATTTAGAAAAGATTTAAATAGGAGAATTAATTATTTAAATAAATGAAAGGAAAAACTGTTTTTAAATCCTTAATTGTTGCTGTTCTATCGACTTTGCTTCCCTTTATTTTTGTTAATTTCTTTACCGGATGTATTTCGCAAGTTGGAGGTTTTGATGGTTGCGGTTATTTAAGGACAATTAATATTACTTGGAGCATATTTGTTTTTATTATCTCTTTTATAGCTTCTCTTATTGCTTTTGGGCTTGGTGACAAATAATTTATTAGTTTCTGCTTGACAATTTAACATTGTGAACAGTTGGCTAGCTGGCGTGGTGGCCAAAGATATACTGCAGTTGATTCATGGCAAGCAACTGAAAGAGAATTAAAGAGGGCCGATTAATCTAATCTTTTATCAATTTCTTCAATTAATCTCCTAATGATCAACTCAAATCTTATTTTATTGCTTTTCCAGTCTTCTTCAGTTATGGCCCCGCCATAATAGACGTTGGAATTCCTTTTTAATCTGATGGTTTCAAGAAATTCCCATTCTTCTTTGTCATATTTCTCGCAGAAATATGCATTGAGACATTGATGATTGCTTATTTTGACCTTATCAAAGAGAACAAAGGTTTCAATTAATCCTCTGACAACATCGTAGTAATTCCTAAACAGAAGAGGATACCCCTTCTTTTTCTCAAATTCTTTCACATTCTCCTTAAGGAATGTGATGTCCTCTCCGATCTGCTTCCTCTTTGACTTAATCAATTCGATATCGACAAAGTTTTTTGGAATAAAGAAGCCCTCACTCTCACATTGCGGATATACTTCCTCTAATTTCTTTATGATCATACTGCACCAACGAGGTCATTAAGATCTCCTTTAACAAGGTATCCATTTATGACATTTTTCATCAATCCAGATTTTATTCTCTTCAGGTCTTTAATATCCTCGAATTCGTGAAACTGAAGTTCTCTGCTTACCTTTGGGTATGTAAACTCATTAATGCTCCCTAAAACAAAAATATCAATATCGCTCTCATTATACCAATCAGACCTTGAGAAGCTGCCAAAAATGATGATCACCTTAGCATCGGAATTGTATAATGCGTTGAGCAATCCGCTTTCATTCAGATAATTCAGGCCATGCATCCTCTTTTTATTCCGGTATTCTGTACTTTCATGATTCGCAATGAAATAGGGCATCTTTCCTTTTGGTTTCTTGTGCAGAATCGTTTTTTCTTCGGTGAACTTCTTTAACCAATGATTCGCCTGCGGCTTGCTTATCTTTGCATGATCAACAACATCAAAAAAATGCCAATGCTTAGACGGATAATTAAAAAATAATTCAAGTACCTCTTTTTCTTTGCTTGGTTTAGGCATTTTAGTTAGGTTAAACCTTACTATTATTTAAATGTTGCTGTTTTTCATTAGCTTGGGCTTATTATCTTCTCAGTGTTCCCGAAGAAATGCTGTGGATCTGAAGACGGTTGTGGTGTTTTAGTAATTGTATTCTTCGTTTTCGATATATATATACCTTTGACCTCATAATGTGATTATCATTAAATTAAGAGGTGAAACTGTGAAACTTGCACTATTTTTTCTATTATCGGTTGCAGTCCTCCTGCTTGCCGGATGCAATGCGCAGAAGACGGGGCAGGCTATTAAGATTACTGAGACTGGGGCAGTAATGGCAAGCGGGGGTTACATCGAGTGGCCATCAGCCAAGATTGCTATCAAGGGCGAGCAGGATGGGTGGACGTTCTTGTCCTATCAATCTCCAGATCGAAACATCAATAATCCGATCAAAATTGCTAAACTTTATTCAAATGGCCTTCTCATGATGCAGACAGAACCATTTCAAGGAATAGAAACCGAGGGAAGATTAGCAGTAAATTCAGTTGATGTTCTGTACGGTGCACGGATGCAATCCTTAGAAGTAAACAGTGATATTCATGGATATGGGAATCTAGCAGTGACAGGACACCCGGATCCTTCATCAGGTCAGCTTATAGGCGGTACTGGACACTTTAATAGCTATGTAACCGTGGGAGGACACAACATGTACTCTCGTCCCTGCTTTCCCGGATCAATTGCTTACAATAATAAACACTTCTGGGGCTGTGTGGAAGGTACAAGTTGGAATGAAAATAAATGGGTTCAGTTAGACGTTTCAAGCGGAGGAACCGGGTTGGCGAAGCAGGAGGTCTTAGATATGTTAAACAAATGCGTGATGAAACCAAAATTTGTCGGACAAACTTCCAGTAGTTGTAACCGGCTATGCGCCGATAGCGGTTTAACCTGTATCTTTGGTATTAATAGTATCGGTGGATACCAATCAGGTAAGGAGTACCTTGAGTCATGCACCGCAGGATGGAATCCAGAGGATTACACTATGTGTATGTGTTGCACACCTTAATTTTTTCTTTTTTTTACCTGCACCGCTCGGGCGTACGTTTTTTGATTTCATGCTACTCTTCGGCATGAATGGATCATACATAGTTTTCATTACTAATATACAAAAGTTTATTTTACTAATGAAAAAGATAAGGCAACGGTTACGACCGACCCCGGCGTTTATTCTTTTCTATTTTATATCTGTTTATAAATACTTGTTAAATAGTAACGAAAGCTTTATAAAGATAGTGCATTCAAATCCCTCCAATGGACAAAAATAAGCTCAGACAGGTCATTATAGACCAACAGGAATTATTTAAAAGAAGAGAAGATTTGATAGAGCGAGACATCGAACTCAAGCGTAAGGGCAACGAAATAGTTATCATATCGGGCATAAGAAGATGTGGAAAAAGTTCCCTTTTAAAGCTTATTTCAAAGAATGTTGAGTGCAGTACACTCTACGTAAGCTTTGATGACATACGGCTTACTGACTTTAGCAAAGACAACTTTGAGGATGTCCAAAGCATAGCAATAGAACTCTTTGGTAAAGGGAAGATAGCGTACTTCCTAGACGAAGTACAAAATATAGAGCATTGGGAACGGTGGGTAAACAATCTCTATGCGCAGGGCATTAAAGTATTCCTAACCGGGTCTAACTCAAATCTCTTGAGCTCTGAAATATCAACATACCTAACCGGCAGGAACAACGTCATAAAACTCTTTCCTTTCTCATTTAAGGAATACCTGAGGATAAAAAATGTTGAAGCCCAAAAGCAGATGACGTCAGCCCAGATAAGCATGATATTCAGACACTTCAAAGATTATTTGGATACCGGCGGATTTCCGTTAGTCGTACGAAACGATGACCTCCAGCTATCCAAGCAATATTTCGAAGATATTGTAAACAAAGACATATTGAATCGGTATCAGATACGGCAGGTTAAGGAAACAAAAGATTTGCTCCTTTACCTTTTCTCAAATGTTGGAACACCATACTCCTACTCAACCCTAAAACAAGTTACCGGAATAAAGAGTATGAGCACGATAAAGAACTACATAGACTATTTCAGAAACGTTTTTTTGCTTTACACTCTAGAACGGTTTGATTATTCTATAGCAAAGCAGAAAGTGTCCTCCTCAAAGCCGTATGCAGGAGATACTAGCTTTCTGAAGACAGTCTCCTTTAACTTCACCGAAAACCTCGGTAAAAGATTAGAAAACTTAGTATTTCTTCATTTGCTGAGGAACAACAAAGAAGCATATTACCATTTCGAAAAAAAGGAATGTGACTTTGTTGTTAAGGAAGGCTTGAAAATCTCTCAAGCTCTACAGGTATGTTTGGATCTTAGCAACCCTGAGACAAAGAAACGAGAGATCGAGGGATTACAGGGAGCCATGGCAAAATACAAGCTCAAGGAAGGGCTTATTCTCGCAATGGAACACGAGGAGACAATCAAGTCAAAAAAGATAACAATTAAGCCGGTGTGGAAGTGGCTTTTAGAGTAATCGGTACCCCCATGACTCCCTTATCCCGCTGTTCCTCTTTTTTTCAATACCTATACTTCTCCGACTTGAACGGCCCTTCCGGTTTTATGCCGAGGTAATCCGCCTGTTTTTTGGTGAGTTTCGTCAGTTTTACACCCAGCTTGTCCAAATGTAATCGTGCAACCTCCTCGTCAAGTTTTTTAGGCATGACATAAACTCCAACGTCATGTTTGTTTTGCCATAGATCTAACTGCGCGAGGACTTGGTTTGTAAACGATGTTGACATGACGAAGCTCGGATGACCTGTCGCGCATCCTAAATTACATAATCTGCCGTCAGCAAGCAGGAAAATTGCGTGCCCATCCGGAAACACATATTTATCCACCTGCGGCTTGATATTGACTTTTTTTATGCCCGGAAATTTCTTTAGCGCATCCACCTGAATCTCAGTGTCGAAATGGCCAATGTTGCACACGATTGCCTGATCAAGCATGTTTTTCATGTGGTCAATCGTGATGATATCGCAATTTCCTGTGGCGCTGACAAAAATATGCGCCTCTTTGATAACTTCATCAATGGGTTTAACTTCATATCCCTCCATGACTGCCTGTAATGCGTTAATAGGATCGATTTCAGAGATTATGACACGAGCGCCGAAACCGCGCATGCTTTGCGCGCAGCCTTTGCCGACATCTCCATATCCGGCAACTACAACAGTTTTTCCGGCGATCATGACATCCATCGCTCTCTTCAAACCGTCCGCAAGCGATTCCCTGCAGCCATAGAGATTGTCGAATTTTGACTTTGTAACGGAGTCATTGACATTAATAGCGGGGAATATTAGCTCCCCTTTGTCCATCATCTGATACAGGCGATGCACGCCCGTTGTCGTTTCCTCTGAAACGCCTTTGACTTCCTTCGCCATCCTCGTCCAGAATGTGTTATCCTTCGCGTACTGCACTTTGAGGCAGGCCATGAGCTCGCGATAGTCCTCACTCTCTTTGCTATATTCCTTTATTTTCAATCTCTTTAATTTTTTCTATCTCAACCCCCTTATGGATCATTAAGGTTGCGTCTCCGCCATCATCAACGATGAGCAATGGACCTTTCCCTCCAAAGTCAAGCGCTTTTAAGGTGAACTTCCAGTACTCTTTCAAAGATTCTCCTTTATAAGCAAATACAGGAATTCCTGCCTGCGCAATGGCAGCTGCTGCCTGATCCTGCGTCGAGTAGATGTTGCATGAAGCCCAGCGGACTTGCGCCCCTAACGCCGTCAATGTTTCAATAAGAACAGCAGTCTGAATCGTCATATGCAATGATCCTGTGATTCTTGCGCCAGCGAGCGGTTTTTGCTTTCCGTATTTTTCCCGGAGAGCCATTAAGCCCGGCATCTCATGCTCGGCAATCTCAATCTCCTTTCTTCCGAATTCTGCTAATTTTATGTCGGCAACCTTGAAATCATGACTCATAATATCACCGTCGATGCGTAATTGTGGATATTTTATATACATTCTGGCGTTAATATTGGAAAATTTCCAATAAAAAAGGCTATTTTGGGACAAATAACGAAACATTTAAATATCTCTTAAATAGCGTAACACCGTGAGCGCCGACTTTTGGAGCTCTCTGAAAATCAACCCCCAACTTCACTATTGACTTCGGCGTGCTCATTTCTGTTTTTCAGGGAGTTCTTATTTTTATTTTATGAGACGACAAGGAAACCCCGGAAAGCGAACGGGGGGGTGGGCTTTAGACGTCACTCTGGACGAAAAAGACCACAGCATTCTCAATTTACTGCGAACGGATTCCAGGATGCCCATCCGTGATATAGCGAAGAAAACAGGCATTCGGCCCAGCACGGTGCATCAGAGGATCCAGAGGCTTAGGACTTCTGGAGTCATAGAGAAATTCACGATAAAAGTGAATAACAAGGCGTTTGGAGAGAATTTCATCGTGTTCATGCTTGTGACGACGGAAGGAGAGCTCACGAAAGCGTTTACAGAGGATCATAGGCTCAAAGAAATGTTTGGAATAACCGGAGAATATGATCTCTTGCTCAAATTCAAATTTAAAGATGTGAATGAGTTTAATGAGTATATTATCAGCGCGCGCAAGCAGGCTGAAATTAAGAAAACATTGACAATGGTTGTGACGACGACGGTGAAGGAAGAGCTTTAGAGCTTTTGCAGAAAGTTTTCCACGTCATGCCTAATCTCCTTCTCAAGCCTTGCTCCCAACTGTGAAACAATCTTAGACGCAACGTAACTTCCCAAATAGGCTGCTTTTTCTGAAGACTGGCCTTTCGCAAGCCCATAGAGAAAACCAGCGGCGTACAAATCACCGGCGCCAGTCGTGTCAACGGGCTTTACATAGAAGCAGGGGACATTAGAGGAGCTTTTTTCTGAGCACACCATTGATCCTTTCTCGCCGAGCTTAATAATTACCAGTTTCACCATGTGACGAAGCATCTCCGCAGCAGTGTCCACATCATGCCCCGTGAATGCCTTTGCCTCATCCTCATTTAGAAAAAGAATATCTATGTACGTTTTCAAAATCGTTTTCAACTCGCGGTGTATTCCTGAGATGAGATGAGGAGATCCGATATCCAGAGCGTTCAACGCGCCAAAGCGCTTTCCTAGATCCATTGCCTTAATCGCGCTTTCTTTACCGGCCTGGTGCTCTAGGAGATAGCCTTCGGTATATACCACCGCGCACTGCTCAACATCTTCATCCTTGACAAATCCTTTATGAATATCCCGGGCAGCGCCAAAACATCCGGCGAACGAGCGCTGGCCATCAGGGGTTACAAACGTGAAGACATGGCCTGTGGCTTTGTCTGAGCGCTCGAGACGGGCTGTAACGCCTTCATCTGTGAGCTGCTTTTCGAAAAGGACGCCAAACTCATCATTGCCAACGCAGCCGCAGAAAATACAGGGAATCCCCAAATGGCCGAGTGCGGCAAATGTGTTTGCGGTGCTGCCTCCAGACATAATTTTTTTGGGATGGTCCTTAAACCGCTCAAAGAATTTTTTTGATTCCTCTTCTGTAATTATTCTCGCGGAGCCTTTTGGAATATTAATCGGGATAAGCTCTGCATCGGAAACCTCAATGATAATATCAACCATCGCGTTGCCAATGCCATACGCCACGTGTTTTTTCATATTCAGGGCGAAAATCTTTCGATTTAAGTAGTTTATGTTTCGGTTTAACTAAAATCTTTACGAAAAAATCCCACGATCACATATAAAGGAATACTGCTCCAGTTTATGCATGACAGTATACCTCGTCGACACATGTATTTGGAGGGATTTTATTGAAAAAAGGGTGTCCAGAACCGGAAACTCACTGGTGGACGCAGCGGAGCGGTTCTTCGAACAGATTATCCTTCATGGGGATACGCTGTTAATATCACCCGTTCTTGATATTGAGCTTGGACGCTATGCATAAGACGCTGCATTTCTTACCTTATTCCAATTGCTTGAGCGGCAGATTGTGCGCATTCCCATTCATTCAAGGGACGTGGATAATGCAAAGGCACTATCGGATCAGCGAGCGTTACCGTTCAATGATTGCTTGCTTGCAGTGCTTGCACAAAGGCACCATGCCATCATCGTCACTCAAGACAAGCACTTCCTAAGGTTGCAGGACATCTGTTCTACCAAAACGGCTTATCAGTTTTAGAAAAGTGCTTTTCCAGCTTCCTTAACAACTCTCTTGATGCTTCTTCTCTAATCCGCTCATCATCTTTATCAGTGGTCTTTCTCTTTGCAGCTCCCCTTAGCTTCATCAACTCTTGAATAAGCAGCTGCTGTTGAACTTCAGTGAGCTTATCACGCACAGCCTCCCGTATGAACTCCGTACGGCTGTTAAAGTTATGCTCGTGAATACACTTATCCATCTTCTTCAAAATCTTCTCCTGAAATTTTACAGATACACTTTCCATCGTAATACTTTGTAATACAATGTAATATTTAAATATTGCGGTTTTCCTGCAGTCTTTGAAACTCATTCAGATACTCATGTGCAATGTCTGCATCATGGATAATCACCATATTCTCATCATTTCTCTCATCCGCGTTTTCGGATGGATTGAATGATCCCGTGATCACTGTTTTCTCGTCTATAATGAACACTTTATGGTGGAGCTTTCCAGGGTTTTCTTCAATCTTGATATCCATGCCTTGCGCTTTAAGTCGTTTAGCCTGCGAAAACCTGCTGTTTTGTGACTTGTCGAAAATGCCTTCGATATGAATGCCGCGTTCATATGCGAGAATGAGCTCATTCCCGACACCGGAATGCGTGAACGAGAAGACCATAAAGCGAATATTATGCTCAGCCTTCTTTATTTCGCTCCTCAAGCGGTCAGCGCAATGATCTTCAGGACAAAAATATACGTTTGCATTTCCGAAGGAGTTTTTTGAATGGTTTCCTTTTCCAAACTTGCCCTGCCAAAGCTCCGCAAACTCAGTTTCATACACTAAAGCCATTTCCACAGAGTCAATCACCACAAGATTATTATCGTTCACATATGCGTCATTGTATGTTGGATTAAACGAACCGGTGGTAACGGTTTTTCCGTCTATGACACAGAACTTATTATGCATGAGCTGCGAGCCTTTATTAGTGCGCAGTCTGTCCTTCGGGAGGATGGACGGATTGTAATTATCCCGGTCCATTACCAGTTTTACGTCATTTGTTTTGCTTTTTTTCTGCAAAACAGCAATGATCTCAGGAAGGTCAAGATCATAAAAAGCGCAGTGAAGCGTAGATTGGGCGGAACTCAGCTCTGATACAAGAGCTGATGTGCAGTTTTGAGATTGGCAGAATATTATGTCGGATGGTGGAATAGGCGATGAGCAGGCAAGAAGCAATAATGCGACGCATGCAATCCACATTTTCATTTAAGACAATTATGTTTGTCCATTAATATGTCATACGCAACATCTAACGGATATAAATTGGGGAGACCGTAATATGTTCGTATTTTCTGTCACCTTTCCACAATTCCAATAAATTTTCAAAAAGCTTATAAACAAACGGTAAATGATACGGGGCAGGTGATTGCATGGAAATAAAGATCATAACTTATATTCTGCTTTCGATCTTATTAATCATTGCTGTCGGATGCACTGTCTCCAAAACCGGCCAAGGTGGCGGGGATTGCGAAGGGGGGTATTGTTGCACGGGTCCTGGTGGAGCAGCTTGTTGGGGGGATGAGCTCGGAGAACACGTGTGAGGGCAATACGCAATGCGGCTGGAACTGCATAGAAGGAAGAACTGTCTGCCCATCCAACTGGTTAGCATAGCCTCTTTTTTAATCAATTTTTTAAACTTGTGAAATAATCCGGCTCCATGAAACCGCGATTTGCAATATTATTGCTAATTCTTCTGCTGGTCTTGATGTCTCTCTTCGTCCTTTTCCCCTTCTTCACCCAAAACTCTTTACTCTCCGCAGACATGCCCGGGCATGTATATGACGCATGGTTCACGAAAACTGAATTATGGCCTGCGATGACGGGATGGAATCCGGAGTTTTACGCGGGATATCCGCATCATCAGTTCTATCCGGGGCTTTATGCTTGGGTTGTTGCCCTCTTCAGCTTTGTTCTTCCGCTCGAAATCGCGTTTAAACTCGTTCTGAGCATGGCTATTCTCATAACACCTTTATCCTTTTACTATTGCGCGCGAAGGTTCAAATATACTGAATTGCAGTCTGTAACGATCGCGGCGCTTATGACGTCTGCACTCTTCATACCGTATCGGTATATTACGGGCAATTATGCCCCTGGCGCCACATTTGTCTCAACATTCAATGTGGGATTGGTTACGAACGCGCTAGCGTTACCCTTGCTTTTTTTCTATATCGGAGCGCTGCACGGAGCGTTTAAGACTAAAAAGTATATTCTCGTTTCCGTGCTCATGGCATTGCTTGTGTTCACGCATGTGTACATCGCACTTATCGCCGCTCTTGGATTTATTGCGTATGCGGTCATTCTCCTGAGGAAGAAACATGATATACTTTTCGCAGCGAAACATATTCTCCTCACGTT